>NZ_JBEZZB010000170.1:0-21551 GCF_040638955.1 Actinoplanes sp. NPDC024001 | reverse complement strand
CCGCGGCCGGCCGGCCTGCCCGTGCTGCCGTGGCCGAACGCGGCACACGACGCCGGCCGCGCCGGCCGTACCGTGGTCACCGGCCCGGACGATCCCACGGTGCTGTCCGCGCCGTGGCCGTACCAGGCGGCCGGTGTGGTCGGCGGCGAGCCGGCGATCGGGGCTGACGGGGTCGCGTTCGTGGCCGCCGACGACGGCACGCTGGCCGCCGTCGGCTCGGACGCGTCGGTGCTGTGGACGCGGCGGCTGCCGGGGCGGCTGGCGAGCACGCCGTCGTTGACCTACGGCGGCGATCGCCGGTGGGTGACGGTCGGCGACGGCTCCGGCGAGCTGGCTGTGCTGGACGCCGAGACGGGCACGATCGGCTGGACCGCACGGGTTCCGGCCGGGGTCAGCGTGCCGGTGATCGCGAGGCTGCGCGGTCCGGCCCTGCACACGGTTTTCGCCCAGGACGACGACGGCGGGGTGCACGGCCGTGACCAGACGGCGCCGGGGAATCCGGCGAGCGGCTGGTCCACCGCGCCGGGTACGGCGGACGGCCTGGTCATCGCGCTCTCCGAGGGCGGCGTGGTGATGCCCGACCAGCACAAGTACGAGCTGGTCTACGCGATCCGCGGCGCAACCGTCGTCTGCCTGGACCGGGCCACCGGAGCCGAACTCGGTGTATCGCCGTCGCTCGGCATGCGCGTCACCACCCTCACCCCGGTCGAGGACGCGGTGCTCGCCGGCGGCGACGGTGCGCTGACCTCGCTCAGCCCGGACTGCGCCGGCGTCCTGTGGTCGGAGAGCGTCGGCGCGGCAGTCACCGGCGTGGCCCGCGGACCGGGTCGCGGCCTTGCCGTGGTGGCCGGCAGCCGGGTCATGGCATACGAGCACACCGGCTCGCCGGGCCAGTGGTCGCAGCGGTGGACGCAGACCCTGAAAGCAGTGCCGGCCATCGGGTCCGGTGTCACCGTGGACGCGGCCGGCACGATCGTCGTCCCGGTCGCGCAGAGCGTCACCGCGTACCGATGGCCGACCGCGCCCAACGGCAACCAGCTCGCCTGGTCGGTCCGGCTCGGCGGCCCGGTGGCCGCACCGGCGGTCGACGGCGCGGGACGCCTCTACGTCCCGCAGGGTTCGCGCGTCGAGGTGGTGGACGAGAAGCCGGCCTTCAAGCTGGCGTACGCCGACAGCGCCCGCCTGCACACCCTGCGCGAGGTCTACGGTGTCGTCGACCCGGCCCGCACGGTGGCGCTCGCCGGGGCCGGCGGCGAGTCGGAGCCGTCGTTCCCGCGCAATCCCGGCGCCCTGGCCTGGAGCACCCCGCCCGGCCCCGCCGCCACCGCCGGCAACGACGCCGGCCACCGGGTCACCGGTAATCCCGCGCCCGGCGTCAGCCAGCACGACGCCGCGCTGAGTCCGCTCCACGACATCACCGGGCAGTCGCTGCTGCCCGACCGCAAGTCCTACCTGGGGTACACCGACACGCCGAGCGCCGTACGTTTCCGGCTGCTGCCGGGCGCGGCGTCGGTGGACGCCGCCCAGTTCGCGGTCGCGCAGGGCATCGCTGCCGCTGACGCCGCCTCGCTGACCGGCCCGTCGCTGCGCACCGCGCATCCCGCCTTCGCGCCGGACGGCACGAAGGCGGCCTGGACCGAGTGCCCGGCCTTCGGCGCCGGCAGCATCGTGGTGCTCCAGCTGGCCACCCGTCAGGTGGTCCGGCGCACCGTGTCACCGTCGGAGAGGCTCTCCTGCGCCGAGCGGGCGCCGGTCTTCTCGCCGGACAGCCGCTGGCTGGCGGTCGAGTCCGGCAACGGCATCACCGGTCTTGAGCTCGGCGGGCCGGGTACCTTCGCCGTGGCGCCCTTCGGCGTGCCCGGCGCGAGCTACCGCCAGCCGACCTGGTCGCCGGACGGCACCCGCATCGCGGTCACCCTGGTCAGTGGCGGCCAGACCAGCATCCTGTCGCTGGCCGGCCCCGGCTTCGGCGGCGCCGCGAACGCGCTCGTGCAGCAGGCCGGCCACCCGAGCTACCACCTGTCGAAGCTGCCGGCGCCGATCGTGCGGCAGCTCGGCGGCGGCCCGGCCGGCAAACCCGACGGCCAGCGGCCCGGCGAGGTCATCGACGTCTACGGCCAGGGCTTCGATCTGGTCCGGCCGCAGGGCAACCACGTCTACTTCACGCACACGCAGCGCCATCGGCCCCTTCTGGGCCAGGTGGTGGGCGGGCGAGTCGATCCGACGACGGGTCTCGGCGTTCTTTCCGTACGGGTACCCGACCTCGCCGGGAATGGCCCGCTCACCGTGGTCACCGGCGCCGGCCGCTCAGCCGTACCGTTCACCGTGCTGCCCACCCCGCTGGAGGCGCGGAACCGCCGTTCGGTGCCGGGTCACCGGATCCGGGTCTTCGGCCGCGGGTTCGACCTGTCCCCGGCGACCAGCACCCGCGTGGTGTTCCGGGCTCCGGACGGCAAGGAGCTGTTCGGCACGGTGACCGGTGGAGGCGTGGAGGGCGACCGCGAGTTCCTGACGGTGACCGTCCCGGACGGCGTGGCCGACACGGCTCAGCCGCTGCGCACCGAGTCCAACGTGATCGGGGCGACCGGCGTGGGCTTCGACTGCGGCGACGAGCCCTGCCGGTTCACCCGGCTACGGCCGGTGGTCACCCTGACCCGCGACGACGCGACCCTTCCCGCTCAGCGATGGCAGGTCACCGGCGGCATGACGTTGCGGATGACCGCCAGTGACCTGCCGGCGGACCCGTACTTCGGCACCGGCAAGGGGCTGGAGCTGCTGGTCATGCCCCAGGACAAGCCTGGCGGAACGGACTGGCGGCTGCCGTTCCGCACCGGCGCGGCCACGGTGCCCGTGCTGCCGCTGCCGGCGACCACCGGCGACACCGTCGCCGCAACTGCCACCGCCGTCTTCAACCGCGGGCCCTCCCCTGCCTGGGACCGGTGGGGCGACCTCGACGTGTGGTTCAGCGACCCCAGCCTGCCGGCCCGGCCGAACGGGCAGCTCCGCCCGATCGCCCGCGCCTACCTGCAGTCCCCTCGGCTCAACATCCCGGTCGTGTTCGTCTCCGGCACCAGCGGGTCACCACTGACCCTGAACGGGCCGGCGTTCACCGCCGCCTACCCCGGCGAGGTGCAGTCCTTCCCCGGCTTCTGCTGGAACTGCGTGCTGGCCGCCTCCGGCGGACCGATCCCGGTGAACCCGGGACCGAACGACACGCGGGGGCCACGGGTCTGGCTCGGGCCGGACTTCCTCGACCCCGCACCCGGAATCGAATCCCTGCTCGCGCTCTGCTCGCAGATGTCCGCGTGCCAGCTGGCACTGGGCCCGGTGCTGAGCACGCTGTGCGCGGCCACCGGCATCGTCTGCGTCGCGCCGCCGCTGCCCCACCAGGCGGTCTCGCCGCGGATCGGCTACAGCGACGCGCTCGCCTTCACCGCGGCGGGCACCCCGGTCAACCCGCAGATCGGCCCGTCCGCCGCGGACGCGGTGTTCCGCGCCATCACCCTGCACCCGGCACTGGCCAGCCTGCTCGGCTATCCGAACGAGCCGGTGTACGAGGACCTGCTCGCGTTCCTCACCGGGGCTACCGGCCCCGGCAACTCGGTGGTACCGGTGGACAGCCTGGGCCGCCCGCTGATCGACGCCCGCGGCCTGGCCCGGCCGCGGGCGCTGGGCTCGGGGGCCGACGGTCTCTACGTGTTCCCGTACGACTGGCGCACCGCGATGCCGGCCCAGGCCACTGCCCTCAACACGTTCATCAGCTCCGTACTGGCCCGGCCGGACGTGTCCTCGGTGGACACCAATCCCGCGCTGCCCGGCGTACAGCCGATCGATCGCGTCATGGTGATCACGCACAGCCTGGGCGGCCCGGTCAGCCGGCTGGCATACCTGCAGCGCCCCGACCTCACCGACCAGGTGGTCAGCTTCGGCGGCGCGTTCGGCGGCGTCGGCAAGACCCTCAAGATCGCCGAGATGGGCGACGACTGGGGCATCGGCATGAACAGCGGCTTCTTCAACATCCTGGAGCACGCGGGGTGGGGCATCTCGCTCGCGCCGTGGCGCGCCCAGCGCCTGTCGCGGAACTGGCCGACCGCCTACGACCAGACCTTCAACTCGCCCACCTGGTTCGACGACGACGGCGACACCGTACGGGGCTACCGGGTGGACCGGACCGTCATCGATCTCCCTGGCGACCACGTCGACACCTTCGGCGAGCTGCTGACACACCAGCGCAGCAAGAACACCGCCCTGGCCGACGCCGCGGCCGCGTTCTGGCAGCCACCCGGGCAACCCGGCGGAGTCGCGCTGGACAACTTCCTCGCCGGCACCGGGACGGTCTTCCACTACCGGGTCATCGGGCAGGGCGCGCCGGCACCGACGCAGATCGGCGCGCACCGCACCAACGAGCCCGCCCTCAACTGCAATCCGCTCGATCCGATCGCCGTGGCGGCCGACTGCCTGCCGACCAACCCACCGCGATGGGTGACACCGCTCGAGGCGGACGGGGACAACACGGTGCCGTACAAGACCGCCGTCGGCCGGGTGAACGCCCTGGACGACCGGGTGTTCGTCCTACCGGGCGCCGCGATGCCGGTACCCACCGGCTCAACGACGCCACTGGCCTGCGCTCAGGCGAACGGCGCGATGACCGGCAGCCCTGCCGACGCGTGCAAGCTGACCCACCTCAACCTGCCCAACTACGGCGTCTCGCTGACGCTTCTCAACGACATTCTCGGCGGCCGCGCCTCACGGCACAGCGACCTGGCCGCGCTGGGGCTGCCGTTCGGCCGCCAGCCGAACGCCGACCCGCTCACCGGCCCGGTGCTCGAGGATCTGTCGAAGCTGACCATGGCCACGCGTGTCGCGCCGGCCCGGGCGAACGCCGGCGGCGACCTCGACGTCGTGGTCCGCGGGATGGTGCGGGTACGCGTCCGCGACAGCGCCGGGCACGTCTTGGGCGCGGCGCCCCGGGACCGGAACGGCGCCCGGCCGGTGCTCACCGACATTCCCGGTGCGACGTACCGGCCCGCCACCGTGCTCGGCATCGCCGGCACCGGGAACGCCCGGCTGACCCTGCCCGGCGGACGCGGGGGCTACGACGTCGAGCTGATCGCGCCGGCCGCCACCACGGCGGAGCTGATCGTGCGCGGCCCCGCCGCCGGATCCGCCCTGCCGCCGACGAACCTGACCGCCGGGCAGACGGTACGCCTGCATGTGAGCGCGGCGGGCCGGGTGACCGGCAGCACCGGCCACAAGGTGCCGATCGACCGCCTGGACGCCACCGGCGCCGCCGACCGGCGCCCGCCCAAGAGCATCGCCGTGATCGCTGACGGCCGGCTCACGGTACGGGTGAGCGACGACGGCGCCGGCGTCCGCGATGTGTGGCTGCTCGTCGACGGCCGCCGGGTGCCGTACACGGCGCCGACCACGGTGGCGCCCGGCCGGAAGGTCACCGTCTACGCGACCGACCGCGCCGGGAACATCGAAACCCCGCACCCGCCGAGTCACCGAAATCCGTGACCCGGAACGCGGTTTCCCCCGATGTTCGCCGGTGCCCGGCCGCCGCAGAATTCTGGTGGCGGCCGGAATCGGTCGCCAACCGGCTCACGGGAGGCCAAGAAATGCCGGGAGAATTGATCGTGGTTCCCGCGTGGTGGGACCCCAAGGAACGAAAAGTGATTTTCGACGACACCACCATTGTGTGTGGGGTTCTGGTCGCTACCGACCAGGGCATGGTGTTCGCCGGACCGGATGGCATCGCGTTCGAGATACCGGCCGACGACCTGGTGATGAACTGGGCCAAGATGGGGTTCGGCTGCTGGCTGACCTCCGCGTCGAGCACCTATCTGGTCTACCTGGCACCGCCTACCGACGGCTCTCCCCGGCTGACCCGGGACGCCGTTCAGCGCATCGCCGGCTGGCTGACCACGGCAGGCGACCTTGCCACCCTCACCGACGCGGTCACCGACCTGGGCTCCGCCGCGGACGCCTTCGGCCTCGGCGGCGTGCTCGGCAACTCCATCAAGACCGTCTCCAGCGTCGCGGCGCTGCGCCGCGCCCGGCTGAGCCGGCGTGCCCTGCAGCAGCGTTTCGCCGCCGCCTGACCCGGAACCCACAGACAGGAATCGACCATGGAAATCGCAGCGATCATCACCGGGCTTCTCGCGGTGCTGGCCGGGTTCCTACCCGGCCTGTCCTCCGGGCGGCGCGCCTTCGCCATTCTCGGCGGTGCCGGATTCGCCGTCTACGGCATCTACGTCCTCAATCAGGAATCCGGCACCTACACCTTCCCGATCTACCTCTTCCTGCTGCCGATCTTCATTCTGTTGAGCGCCGCGAGCGGCGCGCGGAATGACGAATGAGTGGAATGGCGAGAATACGGATGCTCGGGCGACGCTCCCGGAGGAAGCGCAGCATCACCTCGACGATGTCCGCACCCAGCTCCAAGCCGACGCCTCGTCGCCCATCGGGGGGCGCGAGCCGGCTCTGGCCGTCACCGAGCGCGCACCCGTCACGTCCGGCATCCCAACGTCACGGTCCGGGCGGGGAGGCTCGTCCGGACAACCCTTTAGCGCGGGTTCTGGTCGATCAGGCGCCTGAGGACGTAGGGCATGATGCCGTTGTGCCGGTAGTAGTCGGCCTCCCGGTCGGTGTCGAGTCGCGCGATTGCTGTGAATGTGACGGCATCGGCGGTGATCGTGACGGTGCGGCCGGAGCCGAGCCCGGTGATGTCGTATCGTTCCTCGCCGGTGAGGCCGAGCGTTTCGGCCGACTCTCCGGGCAGGAACTGCAGCGGCAGGATGCCCATGCCGATCAGGTTGGACCGGTGGATCCGCTCGAACGACTCGGCGATCACGGCACGTACCCCGAGCAGTGCCGGCCCCTTCGCGGCCCAGTCCCGTGAGGAGCCGGTGCCGTAGTCCTTGCCGGCGAGCACCACGAGCGGAGTCCCGGTCTGCTGGTAGGCCATCGCAGCGTGGAAGATCGGCACGACTGCGGAAGAGTCCGCCAGGCGGGTGAAGCCGCCTTCGACGTCGGGTACGAGCTGGTTGCGCAGCCGCACGTTGGCGAAGGTGCCGCGCATCATGACCTCGTGGTTGCCGCGCCGCGACGCGTAGGTGTTGATGTCGAACGGCGCGACGCCGAGATCGGTGAGGTAGCGGCCGGCCGGGGTGTGCAGCGGGATGGCGCCGGCCGGGCAGATGTGGTCGGTGGTGATCGAGTCACCGAGTTTGACGAGCACGCGGGCATCGCGGATGTCGGTGAGCGGCGCCGGTTCCCGAGAAAGAGCCTCGAAGTAGGGCGGCCGGCGCAGATAGGTCGACTGCTCGTCCCAGGCGAACCGGGAGCCGGCCGCGACGGGCAGCGCCTGCCAGCGTTCGTCGCCGGTGAACACGTCGGCGTAGACGTCGGTGAACAGGCGCGGGGTGATGCTGGCGTCGATGATGTCGCGCACCTCGTGCGGGCTCGGCCAGATTTCGCGCAGGTACACCGGCCGGCCGGAGGGGTCGTCGCCGAGCGGTTCGGTGGTGAGGTCGATGTTCATCGTCCCGGCGATGGCGTAGGCGACGACCAGCGGCGGCGAGGCGAGGTAGTTCATCCGCACGTCGGGGTTGATGCGGCCGTCGAAGTTGCGGTTGCCGGAGAGCACGGCTGCGACGCTGATGTCGTGTTCGCGTACCGCGGCGGCGACGTCGGGGATCAGCGGGCCGGACGCGCCGATGCAGGTCATGCAGCCGTACCCGGCCAGGTTGAAGCCGAGGGTGTCGAGGGCTTCGGTCAGACCGGCCCGGTCGTAGTAGCCGGTGACCACCCGTGATCCGGGCGACAGGGTGGTTTTGACCCACGGTTTGGTGCGCAGGCCGCGGGCGACGGCGTTGCGGGCGAGCAGGCCGGCGGTGACCATCACGGCCGGGTTGGAGGTGTTGGTGCAGGAGGTGATCGCGGCGATGGCGACATGGCCGTGCTCGATCGGCCCGGTCACGGGTTGCAGGTCGCGGGTGGCGTCGCGGAAGGACTGCTTGGCATCGGTGAGCGCGACCCGGTCCTGCGGCCGGCGGGGTCCGGCGAGCGACGGAACAACAACCCCAAGATCAAGATCAAGGACTTGGGTGTACGCGATGACGCGGTCCGGTTCGTGCCAGAGGCCTTGGGCTTTGGCGTACGCCTCGACCAGGTCGACGTGCCCGGCCGTGCGGCCGGTGAACCGCAGGTAGCGCAGGGTTTCGTCGTCGATCGGGAAGTAGGCGCAGGTAGATCCGAACTCCGGGGCCATGTTGGCGATGGTGGCCCGGTCGGCGAGGGTGATGCCGGCGACGCCGGTGCCGGAGAACTCGACGAACTTGCCGACGACGCCGTGGCGGCGCAGCAGTTCGGTGATGGTCAGGACGAGGTCGGTGGCGGTGCTTCCGGCGGGCAGGGCGCCGTGCAGGCGGACGCCGACGACGTCGGGCAGCGGGATCGACAGGGATTCGCCGAGCATGACGGCCTCGGCTTCGATGCCGCCGATCCCCCAGCCGAGCACGCCGAGCCCGTTGACCATGGTGGTGTGCGAGTCGGTGCCCAGACACACGTCGGGGAACGCCTGCCCGTTCTCGGCGGTGACGACCCGGGCCAGGTATTCGATGTTGACCTGGTGCATGATGCCGGTGCCGGGCGGGACGACGGCGAAGTTGTGCAGGTTCTGCTGTCCCCAGCGCAGGAAGCGGTAGCGCTCGGCGTTGCGGCCGTACTCGATCTCGACGTTGCGGTCGCGGGCGTCGGGGCTGCCGAAGACGTCGGCGATGACCGAGTGGTCGATGACGAGCTCGGCCGGGATCAGCGGGTTGACCCGGGCCGGGTCACCGCCGAGGCCGGCGAGGGCGTCGCGCATCGCGGCCAGGTCGACCAGCGTCGGCACGCCGTTGGTGTCGTGCAGGAACGCCCGCGTCGCATGCAGATCCACCGCCGTTGCCGGCGAGCCCGACCCGTCCCAGTTCAGCAGGGCCGGGACCTGGTCGTGGTGGCCGTGGCGCAGCAAATTCTCCAGCAGGATCCGCAGGCTGTAGGGCAGGTCGCCCGGCGCGAGCTCGTCGATGCGGTGGATGACGTGGGTGTCGCCGCCGACGGTCAGCGTCGAGCGGGTGTCGTAGGAGTTCACGCTCGCTCCGGGATGTCCTGGTCGAAGACGGGTGTGGCGTACAGGTTGGTCTTGTTCAGCACACACCGGTCGACGACGGTCAGCCAGTCGGCGTAGTGCGGTGCGGCCCGGTGCGCCTGCCGGAACGCCTGCTCGTCGGTGTAGATCTCGTAGAGCAGGAACCGGTTCGGTACGCCGGTGACCCGGTGGACGTCGAAGCGCAGGCAGCCGGGCTCGTCGCGCAGCGAGGCTCGCGCGTTGACCGCGATGCCCTGAAGGAACTCGTCGACGCGTTCAGGCCGCACATCGAGGGTGACGATCACGGTAAACATCAGGCCGCCACGCCGTTCAGGTCGAACGGCACCGCGCAGGAGGCTGCCAGGTCGCGCAGGTCGGCGACGGTCTTGGCGGTCAGGGCGACGCCGTCGCGCCGGCCCCGGTCCTGCGCCCGGTTCTCGATCTCGCCGGGGTAGAAGATCTCGTCGGCGTCGCGGGCCAGCGGCACCTGTTTGGTGATGCCGATCAGGTCGTCCAGGCGCTGCGCGAAGCCGTCCGGCTCGGTGAAGGCGCCGATGCGCAGGGCGATGACCAGGTGTCCGCAGCCGCTGCGCCGGTCCGGCACGTACGGGCCGACCACGCCGGTGGCGTAGTTGCTGCCGGTGAGCACTCCGGACAGCACGTCCATCATGAACGAGATGGCGTAGCCCTTGTGCCCGGCCATCGGCGCGAGGACGCCGTCGATCGCTGCTTGGGGGTCGGTGGTGGGCACGCCCTCGGCGTCGACGGCCCAGCCCTCGGGGATCGGTTCGCCGCGTTCCCGGGCGGCGTAGATCTTGCCGCGGGCCACGCCGGTGTTGGCGATGTCGAGCACGACGGGGCCGTGCTCGGCGCCGGGCGCGGCGATCGACCAGGGGTTGGCGCCGACGCTCTTCTCGCGGCCGCCGGTCGGGGCCATCGCCGGGCTGCCGTTGGTGGTGAGGATGCCGATGCAGCCGGCCTCGGCCATGGTCCGCGTCCAGTAGGCGGCGGTGCCGAAGTGGTTGCTGTTGCGTACGGCGACGGCGGCGACGCCGTGCTGCGCGGCGCGGGTGACCGCGTCGCGGCAGGCGTGGTCGGTGATGACCTGGCCGACGCCGTCGCGGCCGTCGATGACGGCGACCGGCCCGCTGTCGACCACGGTTTGCGGCCGGGTGACCGGGTCCATGACGCCTGCGCGGATCCGGGCCACGTACCAGGGCAGCCGCAGCATGCCGTGCGAGGTGTGGCCCCACAGGTCGGCGGTGACCAGGCTGTCGCTGACCAGCCGGGCGTCGGTTTCCGGGACACCGGCAGCGGCCAGGATCCGCGCGCCGAGGTCGACGAGCCGCTCGGTGTCGAACAAGGTGGTGGTCATCGGAGGCCTGCCCGCAGCCGGTCGGCCTGTTCCTCGGTCAGTGGGCGGGTCTTGTGCCCGTCGAGCAGCAGGAACAGCCGGGCGGTCTCCTCCAGCTCCTCGACGGCGTCGGCGGCCGCGGCCAGGTCGGCGCCGGCCACGACCGGGCCGTGGTTGGCCAGCAGGAACGCGTGGTGGTCGCGGGCGATGCGTTCGGCGGTCTCGCGCAGCGTCGGGTCGCCCGGTGCGTGGTACGGCAGCAGCGGTAGCCGGCCGACCCGCATCACGTAGTAGGCGGTCAGCGGCGGCAGCACGTCGTCGGGGTTGAGGTCGGCCAGGCAGGAGACGGCGACCGAGTAGGTGCTGTGCAGGTGGATGACCGCGCCCGCGCCGGGCCGGGCCCGGTAGACGGCGGCGTGCAGGAAGCCCTCCTTGGAGGGTTTCGGCCCGTCGACGTGGGCGCCGTCGAGGTCGATGACCGACAGTTCGGCCGCGTCGAGGGTGCCGAGGCTGGCGCCGGTGGGCGTCAGCAGGATGTGGTCGCCGTCGCGGACGCTGATGTTGCCGGTGCGCCCGAAGGTCAGGCGGCGGGCGAACAGGGAGGCGCCGAGGTCGGCGATCTGCCGGCGGATGTCGCTCATGGTGTTTCCTTCATCGCGCGGACGAGCAGGTCGGGGCTGCCGAAGTTGCCGGATTTGAGCAGCAGTCGCAGCGGTGGGGTGCCGGTGGTGGCGCACCAGGGCACGCCTGGGTCGGCTTCGTCGCCGACCACGACCGCGTCGACGCCGAGGGCGGCGACGACCGCGCCGGAGGTCTCGCCGCCGGCCACGACGATGCGGCGGGCGCCGAGTTCGACGGCGGTGCGCGCGAGGGCGCCGAGGGCGCGTTCGAGGATGTCCGCGGTCTTCTCCCCCATCGCGGCGATGCCCGCCACACGCTGCTCGGCGGTGGCCGAGGAGTAGATGAGGACCGGGGTGCCGTCGTAGGTGGCGCGCAGCCAGGCGTCGGCCTTGTCGAGCAGGGCCTCCGGGTCCGGGGTGGCGGCCGGGTCCAGCCGGTACGACGGGAACTCGGCCCGGGCCCGGTCGACCTGGCCGAGGGTGGCCGCGGAGCAGCTGCCCGCCAGCACGATGCCGGGGCCGGTGATCGGGTCGTGCCGGGTCGCGGGCGCCCGGATGCCGGCGAGCAGGTCGCCGCGGGCCCCGGCGAGGCCGGCGCCGCCGGTCAGCACCGCGAAATCCTCGGCCGCCGCAGCGACGGTCTGCAGGTCGCCGTCCTGGGTCGCGTCGACGACGACGTGCCGGATTCCGCCTTCCCGCAGTCGTTCGAGGTGCGCGGCGACGGCCTCGCGTCCGGCGCGCACGACCGGCAGCGGCAGCAGACCCACCGGTCGTGAGGTCTGCCTGCTCAGCACCCGTACCAGAGAAGGGTCTGTCATCGGCGTCAGCGGATGATGACGCATCGGCGACTCGGACAGCAGCGTGCCACCGACGAACAGGTGCCCCTGGTAGACGGTGCGCCCGTGCCCGGGTGAGGCGGGGCAGATCAGTGTCATCGGGCTGCCGGTCGCGTCCAGCAGCGCGTCGGTGACCGGGCCGATGTTGCCGGCGTCGGTGGAGTCGAACGTGGAGCAGTACTTGAAGTAGATCTGACCCGCGCCGTGCCGGCGCAGCCAGCCGTGCACGCGCAGGCTCTGCTCGACGGCGTCGGCGGCCGGCACGGTGCGGGTCTTGAGGGCCACGACGACCGCTTCGCTGTCGGCGGGCAGCCGCAGGTCCGGCCGTGGGATCCCGAACAGCAGCGTGGTGCGCAGCCCGGCGCGGCGCAGGGCGGCGGCGACGTCGGTGCCGCCGGTGTAGTCGTCGGCGATGCACCCGATCACTGCGCCGCTCCCGCCTCGGCGAAGTGGCGCCGCAGCCGTTGCGCGGCCAGCTGCGGAGGGCTGAGCACCGGCACGGACACCGCCCGCTGCGCGGCCACCTGCGCCGGTGAGATCGAGAACTGCCCGAGAACGATCAGATCAACATCCTTTGGTACGGCCTGAACCGCCGTGGCGACGACCTGATCGAGGGCTTCGGGGTCGCCGGCGGTGGTCGCGGCGCGGGCGCCCTCGACGACGCCGGCGGTGATCCGCGGGCCGTCGCCGAGATGGGCACGCAGCCGGGCGGCGGTGTCGTCGGCCCCGGCACGCACCGGGCCGAGCACGCTGATCCGCTTCGCGTCGCGGGCGGCGACGTCGTCGAACAGCGCCTGGTCGGACGCGAGGACCGGCACCGCGACGGTGGCGGCGAGCTCGTGCGCGACCGGCCCGTACATCGAGCAGGTGAGCAGGACGGCGTCGGCGCCGCCGTCGACGGCGTACCGGATCAGGGTCTGCATCCGCCGGTGCAGGCCGGCGGTCAGGCCGCCGGCCTGTTCGGCCTGGCTGATGAGCAGGTCGTCGAGCAGATTCCAGAGGCTCGCTGTGGGAAAGTCGGCGGCGAAGGCGGCGTGTGCGGGGCCGATGGACGCCGGGGTGGCGTGGATGAGGGCGACGACGGGCTGGCTGGTGCCCACGGGTGTCCTTTCGACAGGCCGGCTCCGGCGGCGCCGCTGGGGGCAGGCGCCGCCGGGCGGTGGGAGGATCGTCAGGCGGCGCGGATCGCGTCGACGACCGCCGTGGTGAAACCGCTGGTGGTGGCAGTGCCGCCGAGGTCGCGGGTGCTGACACCGGCGGCGACGGCCGCGGCGACGCCCGCCTCGACGCGGCGGGCGGCGTCGCGCAGCTTCTCGTCGTCGTGCTTGGCGGCCAGCCAGTCGAGCAGCATCGCGCTGGACAGGATCATGGCGATCGGGTTGGCGATGTCGCGGCCGGCGATGTCGGGCGCCGATCCGTGGGCGGCCTGGGCCATGGCGTGGGTGTCGGACGAGTTGATCGACGGGGCGATGCCGAGCGAACCGGCGATCTCGCCGGCCAGGTCGGACAGGATGTCGCCGAACATGTTCTCGGTGACGATCACGTCGAACGCGTCGGCGCGGCGCACCAGGTGCACGGTCATGGCGTCGATGTGGAAGTCGTCGACGGACACTTGCGGGTAGTCGGCAGCGACCGCACGGCACACGTCGCGGAACATGCCGGTCGTCATCTTCAGCACGTTGGCCTTGTGCACGATCGTGACCCGCTTGTCGCGGCGCATGGCGAGTTCGAACGCCGAGCGGGCGATGCGCTCGACCGCGGGGCGGGTGATGATGCCCATCGCGATGGCGACGTCCGGAGACGGCATGAACTCGCCGGTGCCGGCGTAGGTGGACCGGTCGGCGTAGAAGCCCTGGGTGTTCTCCCGCACGATGACCAGGTCGGTGCCGGGGACGACCGCGTTGCCGCCGTCGAAGGACTTGGCGGGGCGGATGTTGGCGTACAGGTCGAAGTGTTTGCGGATGGTGCCGCTGGGGTTGAGCTTCGAACGGTGCGGCTCCGGGTAGGCGGCGCTGTCGTGCGGGCCGAGCAGCCACCCGTCGAGCCCGGCGAGGGCCGCCAGCGTCGACTCCGGCACGGCGGTGTCGTGCTCGGCGATGGCGGAGGCTCCGAGCGGTAGTTCGATCCAGTCGATGGGGGCGAGGCCGGCAGCGTCGATGGCCGCGTCGAGGACCGTCACCGACGACGGAACAATCTCCGGTCCGATGCCGTCGCCGTGCAGGACCCCGAGGGTGTAGCTGGTCATGGGTGCTGGTCTCGCTTTCAGGAGGGGATGGTCAGCAGTTCGGCGGCTTCGGCGTCGGGCACCACGGCCTTGGGATAGAGCAGGGCGGCACCGGGCGCGAAGGTCAGGCAGACGGTGCCGGTCAGGCCGGACTCGGTGCTCTGGACCTGGACCACGTGGTTGCCGAGCTTGAGGTCGTACTCGTAGCGGGCGCCGACGTAGGAGCTGGTCAGGATGTCGGTGGTGAGGCAGTTGCCGGTAGCCGTCTCACCCGGCGGCAGCACGGTCAGTCGCTCGGGCCGGATGGCGACGGTGACGTCCTGGCCGGTGGTGACCGGCTGGTCGCTGTCGACGGTGATCACGTCGCCGCTGGCGTCGAGGCGGATGCGGCTGCGCCCGTCGCTGGTGTCCTCGACGCGGCCGAGCAGGAAGTTGCAGCGGCCGACGAAAGCGGCCACCTCCGGCGCGGCGGGGGCTTCGTAGATTTCCTTCGGTGTGCCGATCTGCAGCATGCGCCCTTCGGACATGACCGCGATCCGGTCGCTGAGGGCGAGGGCCTCGTCCTGGTCGTGGGTGACGTAGACGGTGGTGATGCCCAGTTCCTCCTGCAGCCGCTTGAGCCAGGCGCGGGCCTGTTCACGCAGTTTCGCGTCGAGGTTGGACAGCGGCTCGTCGAGCAGCAGCACCGACGGCGAGTAGACCAGGGCCCGGGCCAGCGCGACGCGCTGCTGCTGGCCGCCGGAGAGCTGGTGCGGGTAGCGGTCGGCCAGGTGCGCCAGGCCGACCTTGTCGAGGGCGTCGGCGATGCGGTCCTGCTTGTCCTTCTTGCTCGCCTTGCGGATGGTCAGCGGCATGGCCAGGTTCGCGGCGACGGTCATGTGCGGCCACAGCGCGTACGACTGGAAGACCATGCCGAGGTTGCGTTCCTCGGGCGTACGGAACGTCTTGGTGGCGGTGTCGACGAAGGTGGTGTCGCCGACGGCGATCCGGCCGCCGGTCGGTTGTTCCAGACCCGCGATGCAGTTCAGCGTCGTGGACTTGCCGCAGCCGCTCGGGCCCAGCAGGGTGAAGAACTCGCCGTCGCGGATGGTGAAGTCGACCTCGTGCAGCACAGTGACGTCGCCGAACTTCTTGAACAGGTGGCTGACGGTGACGTCAGGCATCGCGGTGTCCCTTCATGAGCAGCCCGGCCACGCCGACGAAGACGGCGGTGATGACGATCTGGATGGTCGCGAGGGCGGCGACGGAGCCGGTGTTGCCCTGGACCCAGAGCTCGAGCATCGTGGTGCCGAGGATGTTGGAGTCGGCGGAGCCGAGGAAGATCGCCGGCGAGTACTCCTTGAGCATCGTGACGAACGTGAGGATCATGGCGCCGGCGAAGGCGGGCACCATGAGCCGCCCGAGGATCCGGGTGAAGGTGCGCAGCCAGTCCGCGCCGGAGACCCGGGCCGCGTTGTCGAGTTCCGCGCCGAGCTGCATCACCGACGGGGCGATCGAGCCGAATCCGCTGGGCAGTGCCCGCAGGCCGAAGCCGATGACCAGCGCGAACAGGGTGCCCTGGATCAGGCTGCCGGCGCCGAACGGTGCGTAGGCGAAGGCCCAGAACAGGCCGATGCCGATGATGATGCCGGGCATCGCCTGCGGCGCCAGGGACAGGTACTCCACGGCGCGGCGGAACCGGAAGTTCGAGCGGCGGGCGACGATGACGGCCAGCACGGACAGTGCGCTGACCAGGACGGCGCCGACCGCGGCGACGATCAGGCTGTTGACGATCGAGCGGGTGTACGCCTCGAAGGTGAAGATCCGTTCGTAGTTGGCGCCGGTGAGCGTCTTGAACGGTGACTGCAGCGGCGTGAAGATCAGCGTGAACGAGCGGAAGATCAGCCCGAGGATCGGCAGCAGCGCCCCGAAGATCACGTAGATGCCGATGGCGACGATGCTGACCCAGTTGAGCCAGCCCAGGTCGAGCCGGCGCGGGCGGGTGGCCTTGCCGCGGACGGACACGAATCGCTGGGCGTCCTTGAGCAGCTTGGCCTGCACGGCGACCAGGCCGACGGTGACCACCAGGATCAGCGCGGACGCCGCTCCGAGGATCCCGTAGTCCGGGTCGATCGATTGCAGGCCGTTGCTGTACAGGAAGGTGGAGAACACCGAGATGCCGACCGGCTGGCCGTAGAGCAGCGGGACGCTGAGCGTCTCGACGGACATGCTGAACACCAGGATCGAGCTGTAGACCATCGGCGGGCGCAGCATCGGCACGATCACCGAGAACAGGATGCGCAGCGGCTTGGCGCCGCACACCTGCGCGGCGGACTCCAGGGAGGCGTCCGACTGGCGCAGGGCGTTGGCGCAGAAGACGTACGCGATCGGGGCGAGCGCGACGGCCTCGGTGACCGCCATGCCGGGGATCGAGTAGAGGTTCCACGGCACGGTGCCGATCCAGGTGCGCACCTCGGTGCTGACGAACCCGGCCGGGCCGTACAGGGTGATCCAGCCGAAGCCGAGGATCAGCGAGGAGATGAAGAACGGCCACTGCATCGCGGCGGCGAAGAACCGGGCGCCGGGCAGTTTGGTGCGGACCACGGCGATCGCCATCGGGACGGCGATGACCAGGGTGAGCACGGTCGTGCCGACGGCGAACAGCGCGGTGTTGAGGATGACCGTGCCGAAACCGGCGTCGGTGAACAGCCGCACGTAGTTGTCAGCGGTCAGGACGCCGCCGGCCTCGTACAGCGGGCGGTCCAGGACCGACTGGTAGAGGGTGGGCACGACGGGGGCGAGTACGAGCAGGGCGAGCAGTGCCAGGACGGCGTACTGGACCCAGAGCTCCCGGCCGGCGCCGAGGAATCGCCGGTAGCGCGGTGGTGTCAGCGCCGGCGCGGTTGCGGTTGACATGTGAACTCCGCTCACTGAGCCAGCAGGCCGTTCCAGCGGTCGGTGAACTGCTGGACGTCGGCGTCGGGCACGAGCTTGTAGTCGACGCGGATGACCTTGTCCTCGCCGACCTTCTGGACGACTTCCTGATAGGTGTGCAGGCCCTCGGCCTGGGGCACGTCCTCGCGGTAGGAGGTCAGCCCGCCTTCGGCGACCGCCCGCTGCCCCTCGGAGGAGAGCACGAAGTCGGTGAACAGCTTCGCGGTGGCGGCGTGCGGCGCCTTCGGGGCGATGCCGATGCCGCGGGGCAGCACGGTGGTGCCGTCGTCGAGGAAGGTGACCTGGAACAGCCCGCCGCTGTTCTTGACCACCGGGTAGGCGGGTGCGGCGGAGATGAAGAAGCCGACCAGGTACTCCCCGGCGAGGATCTTCTCGGTCTGGGTGCCCGACGAGGTCTCCGGGCGGGCCAGCGGCAGCAGCTGCTGCAGGTTGTTCCACGCGTTGGGGTCGGCCTCGGTGAACGCGTGCGACACGGTGAACCCGAAGGCGCCCTTGACGTCCCGGGTGGTGATCTTGTTCTCGAACTTCTTGCGGTCCTTGTTGACCAGCGCAGCGAGGCTGGCCAGACCGGTCGGCGCCTCGGGGACCAGCTGGGTGTTGTAGGCGATGGTCATCGGGTCCATCGACATCGCGTAGACGTTCGGCATCAGCTTCGCGAACTCGGGCAGCTTCGCGAGCTCCGGAGACTCGTAGGCGAGCAGCCGGTCCTTGCCGTCCTCGTTGTACTCGGCCCAGGCCTGCGCGGCATTGGAGACCAGGATGTCGGCGGGAGAGTTGCCGGTGGCCTGCTCACTGAGGACGCGCTGGAAGACCTCGTCGCTGTCCAGGTTGTTGGCCGAGATCTTGGTGACCCACGGGTACTTCTTCTTGAAGTCGCGGAAGATCGGCGCCCAGTTCTCCTGGTCGGTGTTGGAGTAGATGGTCAACTCGCCACCCTCGCCCTTGGACGCCTCGATGAGCTGGGCGTACTCCGCGGGGTAGTAGTCCGGGGCCGTGCCCTCGGCAATCTGGTTCGGCGGTGCGGCGGGTTCGTCGGCGCCGCCGCAGGCGGTCAGCGCGGCGGCGGTGGTGAGGGCGAGCAAGGAAGCGATCAGTCGTCTGGACAAAAGTTCACGGCTCCTTGATGCGGAGGAAACATCGCTGTGGGGAACGCCACCCACCATGGAGGTTATAACCTATAGCCGTCAACCTCTCGGCTGAAGATTCTTCAAGTGCGAGGCGCGATAACCGGGCAAAACGTCGAGTAGCAGCTTGCCATCTGCCCGCCGCCTACGAGGTGAGGTGACCGCGATTCGCCCTGAGGGAGACCAGAAGAGTCCGCGATCGTGTAGGTTATAAGCGACCTCGGGAGGGTGCATGACGGAGCCTTACTCCACCAAGAGCGACTTCGCCTACAGCCGGCTGCGCGAGCTGATACTGACCGGCGAGTACGAGCCCGGCACGGTCCTGAACCAGGCGTTGCTCGCCCGCGAGATCGGCATCAGCACCACGCCGCTGCGCGAGGCCCTGCGCCGGCTCAAGTCCGAGGGCCTGGTCGAGCTCGACGCCCACCGCGACGCCCGGGTCACCCCGCTGACCGGCGAGGAGGCCCGCGACCTGCTCGAGATCCGCATGTCGCTCGACCCGCTCGCCGCCGCGCTGGCCGCCGAGCGGCGCAGCACCTCCGACATCCGCGAGATCCGCGAAGCCATCGAGGGCCTGCACCCGCTGCTGCACAACCCGAGCTTCGTCGACCTGGTGGCACACCGGCGGTTCCACACCGCCATCTACACCGCCTCGCACAACGAGATCCTGATCAGCACCCTCGACGCCCTCTGGGACAAGGCCGACCGGTACCGGCGCCTCGGCCTGGAGGTCGAACGCACCCAGGAAGAACGCGACATCAAAGCAGCCGAGCACCGCGAACTGCTGGAATGCGTCATCAACCGCGACGCCGCCGGCGCCGCGGACGTGATGCGCCGGCACATCGACACCAGCCTGGGCGCCAAAGCCGCCACCCGGCTCAACGCCGGAAAGCTGGAGGCGAACTCCTGAACCAGACCGCCCTGCTGCTCGCGCACACGGTGCTGGTCCAGGCCGTCACCTTCGTGCTGCGCCCGGCCGCCACCTACCAGGCCCTCGATCTGGCCGTGCCGGCCGCCTGGCTCGGCGTGCTCGGCGCCAGCTTCGCCATCGTCCCCCTGCTGCTGGCAGCGCCGTCCGGCCAGGCCGTCGACCGGTTCGGCGAACGACGCGTGCTGATCGCCGGCCCAGCGCTGCTGACCGCCGCCGCCGCGGCGTTCGTCGGCCTCGGTGACTCGGTCGCCGGGCTGATCGCCGCGACCATGCTGCTGGGCACCGGACATCTCTGCTCCGTGGTCGGCCAGCAGGCCCTGGTCGCCAACAACACCCCGCCCGGCAGGTACGACACCGCGTTCGGCTACTACACCTTCGCGGCCTCGCTCGGGCAGGCGCTCGGACCCGGGCTGATCGTGGTCTTCGGCGGCGAACGGACCGTTCCCGACACCCACGCCATCTTCCTCGGCGCCCTGGCTCTGACCATCCCGCTGCTGGCCGCCGCGATGTTCATGCGCCCCTCCGGGCACCACCGCCGGCCCGCCGGCCCGGACACCGGAGGATTCGCCGACCTGCTGCGCCGGCCAGGACTCGTACGCGCCCTGGCGGTCAGCTGCATCGTGCTCGCCGCCGTCGACATCACCCTGGTCTACCTGCCCGCGCTCGGCGCCGAACGCGGCATCGCCGCCGGCGCCATCGGCCTGCTACTGACCCTGCGCGCCCTGGCATCGATGACCTCCCGGCTCTTCCTGGGCCGGCTGGCCGCCGCCGTCGGCCGCCGGCGGCTGCTGGTCGGCACCGTCACCCTGGCCGCGGCGGGCATGGCCATCATCCTCATCCCGATGCCGCTGTGGCTGATGGCGGTGATCGTGGTGCTCACCGGCCTCGGTCTCGGCGCCGGACAGCCACTCACCATGTCCTTCCTGGCCGAATCCGCACCACCCGGCGCCCGCGGGCGGGCGATGTCGCTGCGCCTGACCGGCAACCGGCTCGGCCAGGTCCTGATCCCCAGCACCGCCGGCGCGCTGGCCGTCGGCACCGGCGCCGCCGGCGTCCTGGCTCTCACGGCCGCCGGCCTCGCCGGCGCGGCCGTCGCCGCCGGCAACCTTCACCACGACGAAAGGAACGACCATGACTAACACCGCCGATCTGTACGACGAGTACGGCGACAAGCTCGGCTCATGCGACACCCAGCTGCGGCAGTACGGCGGCGCCGCCGTCTTCCGCGGCCCGGCGGTGACCGTCGCCTGCTTCGAGGACAACGCGCTACTCAAGTCCGTGCTCAGCGAACCCGGCAAAGGCCGGGTGCTGGTGGTCGACGGTGGCGGCTCGGTGCACCGCGCGCTGATGGGCGACGTCATCGGCGGCCTCGCCGTGAGCAACGGCTGGGCCGGCGTCATCATCAACGGCGCCGTCCGGGACGTGGCCGCACTGCGGGAACTGCCGATCGGCATCAAGGCACTCGGCTCCAACCCGCGCAAGAGCACCAAGACCGGCGCCGGCGACCGCGACGTCGTGCTCGAGTTCGGCGGCTGCAGCTTCGTCCCCGGCGCCGAGGTGGTCAGCGACGACGACGGCATCGTCGTCCTGCCCCACTGAGGTGGTTACACCACCGGCACCTGACTGCTGCCCGACTGGCGAGGCACCATCAACGACACCACCGGCGCAGCCGCTGGGGGCTTGCCGGCTGTCCAGACGCCTCGTCGGGCAGCACGGGTTGGTAGAGCAGATACAGCGGCCAAATCCATGAAACGAGGAACCCGTCCGGGTGAACTCTTACCGGACGGGTTCCTCGTGCACCAATCAAGGCACGAGGAGATGTTCGCCGGGGTTACGACCTCGGCGATCGCTTTCGAGCCAGAATCGTCGGGTCCACAGGCCGCTCCCGCTGGAGAGCTTGCCCTTGTCGCGGGTCTGCCCGTGAGTCGACCTGCAACAGCAACGTGATCCCAGTACGGACTCAGGCTTCCACGGTTTTGGCGAGCCAGCCCGCCGATCTCCGGGAAGTGGTGGTAGAGACGATCACACCGCCGTGGACGGAAAAGCACTGGTCAGCACGGGTAGAGACAAGCCATTCGGAACAGCCGATCACCACCGGATCGCCACGTCCCACCTGCCGCTGCTCGCGCATGGCTCGTCGGCTACCGGGATGCGGGCCAGTGCTCCGGCCTTCTAGGCCGGGGGTGAAGGCCCGTGCTGGGAGGGCCGTCAAGGCCCGGGCAGTGTCCTAGCCTTGCGCCTGCTCGCTCTGCTCGGCTACGGGGACCGGCACGATCGCGGCGATCCGGCGGCCGTGGTTGGTCACGTAGATGATCCGACCGCGCACGGTGACGTTGTTGAGGGTGGCGGCGAGCGCCAGCCTCAGTTCGCGGACGCTGATCTCGTTCGGGGT
>NZ_JBEZZB010000169.1:0-22094 GCF_040638955.1 Actinoplanes sp. NPDC024001 | reverse complement strand
GCGGGCTGGCGCTCGTCGTCCATGTCGTCGCGGGCGGCGGCCCGGGGTAGCCCGCGGGCGCGGGGTCAGGCCGGCGTGACCGCTCTGCGCCGCGCGCCGGCGGCAACGAGCAGGGCGGCGCAGGTCAGGGTCACGCCCAGCCAGACGGCGCCGTCGACACCGAAGGCGTCCTCGGCCTGCTCGGCATCTCTCAGGACGGCGGGCGCGCGGCGTGGGTGCGGACGAGGTCCTCGACGCCGCGCAGGAACGTCTCGCAGATCCGTGCCGGGTCGAACAGGCAGCCGGCCGCCATGGCGCCGTCGCGCAGCATCACGAAGTGCTGCGCGGCGGGCTCGGCCGAGGCCGGCTGCAGGCGTGCCATCAAGGTGGTGACGGTGTCGAGGAACCACTGCCGGTGGGCGAGGACCGCCTGGTGCACGGGGTGGTGGGGGTCGGGGTACTCGGCCACCGCGTTCAGGAAGGCGCAGCCGCGGAAGCCGGGGGAGCGGATGCCGTCGGCGATCGACGCGGCGGCGGCCAGCACGGCGCCGCCGGCGGACAGGCCGGGGGTGACGGACTGCTCCACCTGGCTGCGGATGGCCTCGTCGGCGCCGCGCAGATAGGCCAGGACGAGGTCTTCCTTGCCGGGGAAGTGGCGGTAGAACGTCGCCCGGGTGACCTTCGCCTCGGCGACGATGCGGTCGACGCCGACCGAGTGGATGCCTTCGGCGTAGAAGATCTGGGATGCCGTGGTGAGCAGCCGCAGGCGTGCCTCGGACGGCCGGATCTCGGTGGTACTCGCCATGGCGCCATCGTAGCGACAGAACGTTCGTTCTTGACGGCGGCCGTGCGGCCGGGCCATCATCTGCCAAGACAGAACGTTCGTTCTGCCTTGATCGGTCCGAGAGGAACACCATGACCACCGTTGCCGCCCTCGGCATCTCGACGACGGCAGCCGCCCTGCGGCGGCTCTACTTCGCCCGCTTCGCCTTCGCCATCGTCTGGGCCCTCGTGATGTTCACGACCGCCGAGCACCTCGGCCCGCTCGCCGCCACGCTGCTCGTGCTCTACCCGCTGGCCGACGCGGCCGCGGCCGTCATCGACGCTCGCACGTCGCGCCTGACCGGGTCGCTCACCCTGCTGTACGCCAACGTCGTGGTCAGCCTGCTCGCCGCGGCCGGCCTCGCCTTCGCCGGCGCCTCCGGCATACCGGCGGTCCTGCGCGTGTGGGGCACCTGGGCGATCGTGGCCGGGCTGATCCAGCTGGTCGTCGGTGCCCGCCGCCGCACGATGGGTGGCCAGTGGCCGATGATCATCAGCGGGGGGATCTCCACCCTCGCCGGCGCGTCGTTCCTCGCCAGCGCGTCCGCGGCCGACCCGGCGCTGACCAGCGCCATCGGCTACGCCATCCCGGGCGCGATCTTCTTCCTCATCGCCGCCGTTCGCCTCGGCCGCGCCGCGTCTCAGCCCAGCGGCCAGCTCTGAGAGTCCACGCCGAGTTGCGTGGACGGGAACGTCGCCGTCGCCTCGGCGAGCAGCGACTCGCCGGGCAGCCGCGGATCGAGGTGGACCAGGACCAGCCGGCCGGCACCGGCAGCCGCGGCGATCCGGGCGGTCTGCTCCGCGGTGCAGTGGTACCGCGGGCTCGCCGACGCCGTCGTCCAGGCCTCGTGCAACAGCAGCGGGACCCCCGCGACGAAATCGGCGGTGCCGGGATCGGCGGCGGTGTCGGTGCAGTACGCGAAGGCGTCGCTGTAGCGGAAGCCGACCGACGGGTGGCTGTGCGTGAGCTGGGCCCGGACCCGCACCGGATGCCCGGCGACCTCGGCCGTGGCGGCGGTCAGCTCGTGCACGTCGTGGAACAGCTCGCCGGTGGGCGCCGACCCGTACGGCGCGCCGGTGAGCTGCTCGACCACGGCGCGGGTGGACCGGCCGTACAGCCAGGCGCCGGGACCCCACACGTGGCGTTCGACGGCGGGACCCAGCGCGTCGAGGTAGCTCAGCCCCACGACGTGGTCGAGGTGGAAATGGCTCAGCACGATGTCGATGCGGTCGACGCCCGCGCACAGCCCGGGGTCGGTGGCGAGCCGGCGCAGGCCGGTTCCGGCGTCGAGCACCAGCAGCCGGGTGCCGTCGCGCACCGCGTAGCACGACGTCTCCCGTTCACTGCTGGGCAACCAGCCGCCGGTGCCGAGGCAATGCAGCGTTCGGTTCATTCCGCTCCCCTGGAAGCCGGCTCGCCGTTTCCCCACCATGCTGACACCGAGACCGTGACCGGAACCCGAGAGGCGGTTACCGAAGGCGATCCCGGACAGCCCGCTCGGCCCGGACACCGAGCCGGTGCACATCGTGCACGTCCAGCCGTACTGATCAGGAGTCGAAGGAGTAACCGACCAGGTTGGCGGCCTTCAGGAGCAGGCCGTCGCGGCCGCCGTTGCGGTCGGCGCGGGCGATGGCGTGGCGGACCATCTGCACGGCCGGATAGACGAACGGCTCGGGTGGGATCGGCAGCGGCCGTTTGCGGGCCATCCGCAGCCGGGTGCGGGCGGTGTCGGCGCCGGCCAGCAGGTCGAGCATGACGGTGCCGGCGAACCGGGTGGCGGCCACGCCGAGACCGGTGAAACCGCTGCTGTAGGCGACCTTGCCGCCCATGGCGACGCCCTGGAAGGCGGCCAGCTGCGTCGACATGTCGATCATGCCGCCCCAGGCGTGGGTGAACCGGATGTCGCCGAGCTGCGGGAACGTGCGCAGGAAATGGTCGGCGAGGCGGGCGAACGTCTCGGGGCGCTGGTCATACTCCGGGCTGATGGCGCCGCCGCGGTGGTAGACGGCGTCGTAGCCGCCCCACAGGATCCGGTTGTCGGCGCTCTTGCGGTAGTAGTGGAACTGCCGGGAGGAGTCGGAGATGCCGAACGGCTCCCGCCAGCCGATCTCGTCGAGCTGCGCGGCGGTCAACGGCTCGGTCATCAGGACGTAGTCGTAGACCGGGAGGGTCAGCAGGCGGTTGCGTTTCAGCAGCGACGGAAAACCGTTGGTGGCGAGCACGGCCTGGCGGGCGCGGATCGTGCCGCCGAAGGTACGGGCGCGCACCGCCGTACCCTCGTCGGTGATCCGGCTGACCGCGGTGTGCTCGAAGATCCGCACCCCGAGGCGCAGGCAGGCCGCCTTCAGGCCCCAGGCCAGCTTCGCCGGGTGGACCAGGGCGATCCCGTCCTGACGGAACAGGCCGGCGCGGTAGAGCGGGGAGCGCACCAGCGTGGCCAGCTCGTCGCGATCGTGGAAGGTGCCGCCGGGCCCGGCCGCCGCGCGCAGCTGCGCGACCTGGTGCGGCTCGGTGGCGACCGCCAGGCCGCCGCCCTGCTGGTACTCGGCGTCGATGCCGTGCCGCAGCAGCGACGCGTGGAAGTCGCGGAAGTTCTCCTCGGCCAGCGCGTCCAGCACGTCCAGATCGCCGGCGAAGTAGCGGTGGCCGTTCTCCGGGCCGTGCGTGAGGCTCGCCTCGACGAAGCCGCCGTTGCGGCCGCTGGCCGCCCAGCCCACCTCGGCGCCCTCGACCAGCACGACGTCGCGCGCGGGATCGGCCTCCTTGGCCTGCAGCGCGGTCCAGAGGCCGCAGTAGCCGCCGCCGATGATCAGCAGGTCGGTCTCGGTCCGCCCGGTGTGCGCCGGCTGCGCGGCGGGCCGGCCCGGATCGTCGAGCCAGAACGGGGTCGGGGACGCGTCGGCGAGTGCCGCCCGGATGCGCCGCTCGTCGGTGCGGATGTCGTGGTCGTAGGCCGCCCGTGCCGTCTGCATGGATCCTCCCTGGTCGGACCTCCAGGGAACCGCCGCCGTATCCTTATGTCAATGCGTTGACATAAGGAGGTCGCATGGCGGCATCGCAGCGGGTCACGGCCACCCGGGTACGACGGCGCCCGACCCGGGCCGGGGTGGTGCTGGACCCCGACCTGATCATCGACGCGGCGCTGCGGCTGATCGAGGCGCCCGGCGGCAACGCGCTGACCGTGCGCCGCCTCGGTGTGGAACTCGGCGCCGACCCGACCGCCGTCTACCGCTACTTCCGCGACCTGGACACCCTGCTGATCGCCATCACCGACCGGCTGATCGGCGAG
This sequence comes from Actinoplanes sp. NPDC024001, assembly GCF_040638955.1. Taxonomy (NCBI): domain Bacteria; kingdom Bacillati; phylum Actinomycetota; class Actinomycetes; order Micromonosporales; family Micromonosporaceae; genus Actinoplanes; species Actinoplanes sp. NPDC024001. The sequence goes on along the minus strand of NZ_JBEZZB010000169.1, from coordinate 18,003 downwards.
GCGCTCGACGGCTTCGCGCCGGCCGCCGACTGGACGGCCTCGCTGCGCGAGATGGGGGAGCAGGTGCACCGGCTGCTGCAGCGCCACCCGCGGATGGCGCTGCTGATGGCCAGCCGCTTCACCGCCGGCCCGAACGAGCTGCGCGCCGCCGACCTCGGCATCGGCCTGCTGCTGGAGGCGGGCTTCAGCGCCCCCGACGCGGTCCGGCACTACCGCGACTTCATCGAGACGGTGCTCGCCATCGCCGCCATCGACGTCACCGAGCTGACGCCGGCCCAGCAGCAGGCCGAGGACGAGGCACTGGCGCGGGCGTTCGGCGACCTGTCCGCCGCGGAATACCCGCACCTGAGCGCCGTCAGCGAGCACCTCATGGCGGTGGCGGCCTCGCCCTTTCCCGGCGTCCTCGACAAACTGATCGAGGCGATGCGGGTGTCCCTGCACCGGGCGGCGACCGATGGCTGACTGCGGCGAGGCGCTCCCGCTGGACACCGCCCGCCTCCCGATTGGTCTGCACCAGCGCCGAGCGGGCAGAACGATGATGTAACCGTGGTTTCAGCAAACAATTGACCCGGGTTTCGTAACCGTGCTTACATATCGGCATGGTGGGAGTTGCGGGCGGCGAGGCCGGGCGCTGGGTGCTGCTGGCATACCGGATGCCCCGGGAGCCGTCGCGGCCACGGATCGCGGTGTGGCGCAACCTGGAGCGCCACGGTGTCGCGCGGCTCGGAGACGGCCTGGTCGCGCTGCCGGCCGACGCCCGGACCCGCGAGCAGTTCGACTGGATCGCCGACGAGATCATCGAGGCCGGGGGCACGGCGATGGTCTGGCTCGCCACACCCTCCACCCTCGGGCAGGAGCAGCAGGTCGCCGCCGCCATGCAGGCGGCCCGGGCCGCCGAGTACCAGACCGTGCTCGACGAGGCCATCGCGGCTCAGGCCGGCTCCGGCGCCGAGCGTACGCGGGCCGTGCGCCGGCTGCGCGGTGAGCTGCACCGGATCAGCCGCCGCGACTACTTCCCGCCGCGCGAGCGAGACGCCGCCCGCGCCGCCGTGCAAGCCCTCGCCGCCGCCGAGCCGGCCGAAGCCGACCAGCAGGAGCAGGCATGAAATGGGCCACCCGTGCCGGAGTGCACATCGACCGCGCCGCGTGCGCCTGGCTGATCCGCCGGCACATCGACCCCGACGCCACCTTCGTGTTCGTCACCGATCCGGCCGCGGTGCCGGCCGACGCGACACCGTTCGACATGCGCGGCGTCGACCTCGGGCACCACGGCGGCGACTGCACCTTCGAGACCATCCTGCGCCGCTACGACCTGCACGACCCGGTGCTGTGGAAGATCGCCGAGCTCGTGCACGAGGCGGACATCGACGACGAGCGGTTCGACGCGCCCGAGGCGCCCGGCCTGGACGTGATCCTGCGCGGCCTGTCGATGGTCTGCGACGACGAACAGACCCTGCACCTGACCGGCCCGATGTTCGACGGCCTCTACGAGTACCAGCGGCGAGCGATGCTGCTCAACCGCCCGCCCGCCTGACCACCGGAGGAACACACCCATGACCACGACCACTTCGGCGCAACGCGACGTGGTGCCGTTCCGCGACGCGGTCCGCGCCTGGTTCGTGATCTCCCTGCAGACCTTCGGCGGCCCGGCCGGCCAGATCGCGGTCATGCAGCGGCACCTGGTCGACGAGCGCCGGTGGATCGGCCAGCGCCGGTTCCTGCACGCGCTGAACTACTGCATGCTGCTGCCCGGCCCGGAAGCCCAGCAGCTGGCCATCTATGTCGGCTGGCTGCTCAACGGCCTGCGCGGCGGGCTCGTCGCGGGCACCCTGTTCGTGCTGCCCGGCATGGTGGCGCTGCTGGCGCTGTCCGCGATCTACGTGGGTTTCGGCGACACCACGGTGGTCACCGCCCTGTTCGCCGGGCTCGCGCCGGCGGTGGTGGCGATCGTCGCGCAGGCGGTGTGGCGGGTCGGCTCCCGCGCACTCACCAGCCGGCTGCTGATCGGCTTCGCCGTGGTGGCGTTCCTCGCGCTGGCCGTGTTCGGGATCCCGTTCCCGATCGTCATCGCGCTCGCGGCGCTCGCCGGCTGGGCGCTGCACCGATGGCGGCCGCAGTCGATCACCAGCGGTGGGCACGGCGGCGGATCCGGCGGGCCCGAGCCACTGATCTCCGACGACGCGCTGCACCACGACCGGCCGTCGGCTCGCCGTACGATGAAGATCCTGATGGTGGGGCTGGTGGCCTGGTTCGTCCCGGTGGCGCTGGTGGCGGCGCTGACCGGGGTGGGCAGCGTCTACACGCAGCAGGGCCTGTTCTTCTCCGGCACGGCCGTGGTCACCTTCGGCGGCGCGTACGCGGTGCTGGCCTTCGTCGCCCAGCGGGCGGTCGAGCACTACGCCTGGCTGTCGGCCGGCGACATGGTCCGCGGCCTGGCGCTGGCCGAGACCACACCCGGACCGCTGATCATGGTGGTGCAGTTCGTCGCGTTCCTCGGCGCCTTCCACCACCCGGGCCCGCTCGACCCGTGGGTGGCCGGGGTGGTCGCCTCGCTGCTGACCACCTGGGTGACGTTCGTGCCGTGCTTCCTGTTCATCCTGCTCGGCGCGCCCTACGTGGAGCGGCTGCGCGGCAACCACGCCCTCTCGGCCGCGCTGACCGGCATCACCGCGGCGGTGGTCGGGGTGATCGCCAACCTGGGGCTCTACTTCGCGGTGCACACGCTGTTCGGCGGCACCACCACGATCACGACCGGGCCGTTGCACCTGCAGGTGCCCGAGTGGGAGACCGTCCGCTGGGTGCCGGTGGCCGTCGCGATCATCGCCGGCGTGCTGATCTTCAAGGCGAAGTGGTCGGTGCTGCGGGTGCTCGGCGTCTGCGCGGGCCTCGGTCTGGCCGCCGGGCTCGCCGGCCTGCCCGGCGTCTGATCCGCCTCAGCCCGCCGCAAACCAACGCTGCTATCTCAGGAGCGCCTCGAGCAATTGCTCGTCATCGTCCTCGCCTCGCCAGACCACAAAGGCGAGGCGCGGATCCCACCGGTTCGCCTCGTGGCTCAACCGTATGCTGGCGATGGTGTTGGAGACGATCACCAGCGACGCATCCGGCGCCACGCGGTCGAGGAATATTCGGCCTTTCCGCAAGTGCTCGATCACTTGATGACCGAGAAGTGACTGAGGCCGGTAAACGGCATTGACGAACACCGTCCGGCCGTCGAGTTCGACCCTGAAGTCCACGGAATCGTCTTTCTCCCGCACCTCGGCCAGCCTGCCACCGGGCCCGGTCAGCAACCGGGCCACCGCGAGTCTCACCGATTCCTGATAGGCGGCTGCCTGTGCTGATGACGGCGCCTCGTGGCTTTGTTGCACGCGGGCGCGCAACGCCTCCATCAGATCAACCGCGACCGGATCGCTCACCTCGATGAGCGAGCTCGTCCGGTGTGTCGTCTCACCCGCGTCGAACTCCTGTCCTGGCGACGAGCCGGATGAGGCGTCTGGCTCCCTCCCATCCCCGACGTCACCCGGCGAATCGCTACCGGCCGGCACGAACATCGACGTGATGGCTTCGATGGTGCCGATCTGCAATCTGTCACCGGGTGGCGCCTGGGCCTGCTGGGCCAGCTCGCTCAACATCGTGAAAGTCACCCGGTGGGGGAGGGCCTCCCTTTTGCCGGCGTCGACCACCGCGCGATCGTAGACCCACCCCAGGGTCTCCCACCATCGATCATGCCGCTGTTGCTGTCGTGTGCTCTGGAGCTGTTTATGCGCGATCCAGGCGGCAATGATCGCTGCTCCGAGCGCGGCCAAACCGCCGAAGCCGGCCGAGGTCAGGAAACGCTCGAAGAATGGTTCTGTCGCGGAATCCGGCGGCACGGCCGGGGCGCTGGGCGCGAGGGCCAACAATGCTTGCCCCGACGCCAATGATCTCGGACTCGGGGCGCTCATGAGGTGGTGGATCCCGGTGACGGCATTCACTAGATCAGGTCTCCCAGCCATGAACGAATCCCCAGCCTTGCTGTTGATCTCGGAGAGCTACTGTCGTCGTTCCGCCTTTCTAAGCGGATTCCGCACCTCAGACAAGGGCGAATCCGCGAGACACCGACCGGCTCAGCCGTGCCGGGAGTCCCCGCTGTCCGGCGCCATGACGACCGGGATCCGCCCCGCCGCTCCTTGCGCGCCGTCGGCGCGCGGCGCCGACCAGCGCTCATGCCACCGCCGCAACCTGGCCGGCGCCCACCAGTTCCACTCGCCGAGCAGGCTCATCAGCGCCGGCAGCAGCAGGCCACGGACCACCGTCACGTCGAGCAGCAGCGCCACCGCCATCGCAAAACCGATCTCCTTGACGGCGATCAGATCGCCGAGCAGGAAACCGAGGAACACCACGCCCATGCCGAGCGCGGCCGCGGTGACCACCGGCCCGGACTTCTCGATCCCGGCCCGCACCGCCCGGTCGCCGGCGCCGCGATCCCACTCCTCCCTGACCCGGGCGAGCAGGAACACCTCGTAGTCCATCGACAGGCCGAAAATGAACACGAACAGCAGGACCGGCGTGGTGACATCGATCGCGCCCCACGACGCGAAGCCGAACAGGGCGTCGCCGGCACCCCACTGGAACACCACGACCAGCGCGCCGAGCGTGGCGAGCAGGGTGAGCGCGTTCATCAGCAGCGCCTTGACCGGCACCACCAGCGAGCCGGTCAGCACGAACAGCAGCACCGCCGCGGGCAGCACGACGATCAGCAGGGCGATCGGGAACCGGCCGGCCACCGAGTCGCGGTAGTCGACCAGTTCCGCGGCCGGGCCGCCGACGAGCACCGGGAACGGCGGATCCAGCGCCCGGATCGCGCGCACGACGTCGCGCGAGACCGGGCCGGCGGTCTCGCCCTGCGGTGTCACGTCGACGACGGCCACCGGTGCGTCGATGTCGGGACGCGGCTCCACCCGCAGCACCCCGTCCAGCGTGTTGACCGCGTTCAGGAAGTCCCGGACCGCGGCGCCGGCCGGGTCCGCGTCGACCAGCACGACCACCGGGTCCGCCTGGCCGCCGCTGAAGTCGCGCAGCACCGCCTCGTGCAGCCTGCGGGCCTCCGCCGAGGCGGGCAGCGCGCGGGCGTCGGAGTTCTCCAGATTCACCGCGAGCAGGAACGGCAGCGACATCGCCAGCAGACCGGCGACGACGGCGAACGCCACCGGCCCCGGCCGGCCCTGCGCGACCGCGGCGAGACGCGTGAGCACGCCCGGACCGCGGCGGGCCCGGGCGGCCGGGATGCGGCGGTGCGCGACGGCGATGAGCGCGGGCACGGCGGTAAGCCCGGCCGCGGTGGCCACCAGCGCGGCCACCGCGCCACCGAGCGCCATCGCGCCGAGCAGCGGTTCGGCGAACGCGGCCAGCCCGGCCATCGCCGCGGCCACGGCGAGCCCGGCGATCAGCACGGTACGGCCGGCGGTCGCCGTCGTACGGGAGAGCAGCTCCGCGACCGTGGCGCCGGGGCCGGCGTCGCGCTCCTCCCGGAACCGGGCGATCATCAGCAGCGCGTAGTCGACGGCGAGCCCGAGCCCGAGCAGGGTGACCACGTTGACGGTGAACTCGCTGACCCCGGTGAGCGCGGTCAACCCGAACAGGCCGAGCAGCGTCACCGACACCGTGGCCAGCGCCGCGGCGAGCGGGATCACCCCGGCCACGAACCCGCCCGAGATCAGCACCAGCACGACCAGCAGGACCACGATCGCGACCGACTCGCCGAAGGCCGCGTCCGCGACGGCCTGCTCGGCGAACGCGCGCTCGGCGAGCTTCTCGCCGCTGACCAGCACCTCCGGCGCGTCGATGCGGTGCAGCGCGGCGGCGACCGCGTCCTCCACCTGCTCACGCCGCTCGTCCGGCAGGCCACGCTCGAGCTCGACGCGAATCAGCGACCGCCGGTTGTCGGCGCCGATCCGCCCGCCCGGAGCGCCGTACAGATCCTCGACCTCGGCGACGCCGTCCATCGCGCGGATCCCGGCGGTGACCGCCGAGACGTCCGCGACCAGCGCCGGGTCGAACACGTCACGCCCGCCGACGACGGCGACGACCGTCTCACCCTCGGGCTGCAACCGGTCGATGCGCCGGTCGGCGCGCTGCGACTCGGCGTCCGGGCGCAGGCTGCCGGTGGTGGTGAGCCGGTCGAAGACCTGGCCGCCGAGGACCACACCGGCGGCGACCAGCACGAGCCAGGCGCCGAGCAGGGCCCGGCGCCGCCGGGCGCACCACCGGCCGAGTGCAGCCAACATCACCGCCGCATGATATCGACGCGGATCGTCCGGACGTACGGCCAGTTCTGACCGGTCGGCGGCCGGTCGAGTCGGACAGCCGACGCCGGGCGAAGTCACCGTCCCTTTAGGATTCCTTAATTCTTCGTGAAGCGATGGACATCCATACGGGGGAGTTGAATGCCCGTGCTTCGGCGTGCGCTCAGTGGTCTCGTCGCGCTGGCGACCGTGATCACCTTGACCTCGTTCGTCAGCTCGCCACCCGCGACCGCGGTGGCCCTGCCGAGCGGCTTCCAGGAGCAGATCGTCTTCAGCGGGCTCAGCTCGCCGGTCGATCTGGAGTTCGCGCCCGACGAGCGGGTCTTCGTCGCCGAGAAGGGCGGCCGGATCAAGGTCTTCGACAACCTCGCCGACACCACCCCCACGGTCTTCGCCGACCTGTCGGCCAACGTGCACAACCAGTGGGACCGCGGCCTGCTCGGCATGAGCCTGGCACCCAACTTCCCGGCCGACCCGTACGTGTATGTGCTCTACACCTACGACGCGCCGCCCGGGCAGACCGCCCCGGTCTGGAACGACGTCTGCGCCAGCGCGAACGACGGGCGGTGCGTGGTCACCGGCCGGCTGTCCCGGCTGCGGGCCAGCGGCAACACGATGACCGGCAGCGAGCAGGTGCTGCTGCACGACTGGTGCCAGCAGTTCCCCAGCCACTCCATCGGTGACCTCGCCTTCGGCGCCGACGGGATGCTCTACGTCGCCGCCGGTGACGGGGCGAGTTTCAGCGCGGTCGACTACGGCCAGTTCCCCTCGGGGGCGCCGACCAACCCGTGCGCCGACCCGCCCAGCGAGGGCGGGGCACTGCGCTCGCAGGACATCCGCACACCCGCCGACGAGACCCAGCTGGACGGCACGCTGCTGCGCCTGGACCCGGCCACCGGCGCGGCCGCGCCCGGCAACCCGAACATCGGCGCCGCCGACCCGGACACCCGCCGGATCGTCGCGAACGGCCTGCGCAACCCGTACCGGATCACCATGCGGCCGGGCACCAACGAGACCTGGATCTCCGACACCGGGTGGACCACGTGGGAGGAGGTCAACCGGGTGGTCGACCCCACCGCGGGCGTGACCAACTTCGGCTGGCCGTGCTGGGAGGGCAACAACCGCCAGCCCGGATACGACAGCGCCAACCTGCCGATCTGCGAGAACCTCTACACCCAGCCCGCCGGTACGCACACGCAGCCGTTCGTCGCCTGGAACCACGCCAGCAAACTCGTCGCCGGCGAGGCCTGCCCGACCGGCAGCTCGTCGTCGACCGGGGTGGCGTTCTACCCGACCGCCGGCGGCCCCTACCCGGCGGCGTACCACGGCGCGATCTTCTTCGCTGACTACTCGCGCCGCTGCATCTGGGCGTCGCTGCCGTCCACCCCGGGCGGCCTGCCCAGCGCGGCCAACCTGCAGACCTTCATCTCCGACGCCGCCGCACCGGTCGACCTCGAGGTCGGCCCCGGCGGTGAGCTCTACTACGCCGACCTGGGCGGCACCATCCGCCGGGTGCGCTACTTCCCGGGCAACCAGCCGCCGACCGCGGTCATCGACGCGACCCCGACGCAGGGCCCGTCCCCGCTGACCGTGACCTTCAACGGCACCGGCTCCACCGACCCCGACCCGGCCGACGAGGGCCGCCTGCGCTACGCGTGGGACTTCACCAACGACGGGGTGACCGACTCCACCGCGCCGACGGCGACCTTCACCTACACCACGCCGGGCTCGTACACGGCACGGCTGACCGTGACCGACACGCTGAACGCGACCGGCACCAGCACGATCGCGGTCACCCCCGGCAACGAGGCGCCGACCGCGGTGATCGACACCCCGGTGCTCGGCACCACCTGGAAGGTCGGCGACACGATCACCTTCTCCGGTCACGCCACCGACCCGCAGCAGGGCGACCTGCCCGCGTCGCGCCTCAACTGGGGCCTGGTCATGCACCACTGCTCGGCGCCGGAGAGCTGCCACGAGCACGCGATCCGCACCTGGAGCGGGGTGGCGTCCGGGTCGTTCGAGGCGCCCGACCACGAGTACCCGTCATATCTGGAACTGAAGATGGTCGCCACCGACCAGGAGGGCCTGAGCCACACGGTGGCGCGCCGGCTCGACCCGGAGACCGTCGACCTGACCTTCAACACCGTGCCGGCCGGGCTCCAGCTCACCGTCGGCTCGTCGGCGGGCACCACACCCTTCACCCGTACGGTCATCCAGGGCTCGGTCAACTCGGTGTCCGCGCCGTCGCCGCAGGGCTCCTCGACGTTCGCGTCGTGGTCCGACGGCGGGGCGCAGACCCACGTCATCACCGCGCCCACCGCGGCGACGACCTACACCGCGACCTACACGAGCGCCCCGGTGTCGCAGCGCATCGGCTACACCCAGGTCGGCGCGTCGGTGGACTCCGGCGCCCAGAACTACATGAACGGCTCGCGCTTCGTCACCGGCTCCGAGCCGGCCACGGTCACCTCCATGTCGGTCTACCTCAAGGGCGTGCAGGCCGCGCCGAACAACCAGTACCAGCTGGCCATCTACGCCGACGCGAACGGCTCACCCGGCGCCCGGGTGGCCACCAGCACGTCGGGCACCCTGACCGCCAACTCCTGGAACACCCGGCCGGTCAGCGCGGCGCTGGCCGCCAACACCGCCTACTGGCTGATGTACAACACCAACGGCGACAACAACCTGAGCTACGACGCCGGCACGGCCAACCAGGGCGCGTGGAGCGGGTCCACCCCGTTCGGCACCTGGCCGGCGACGTTCGGCACCTCCAGCCGGTGGAACGCGAAGTTCTCCATCTACGCCACCACCGGCGCGGACACCACCGCGCCCGCGGTGACCGCCACGACCCCGGCCGCCGGCGCCACCGGGGTGGCCCTGACCGCACCGGTCACCGTGCGGTTCAGCGAGGCCATGGCCGCGAGCACCATCACCGCGGCGAACCTGGAACTGCGCGGTCCCGGCGGCACGCTGGTCAACCGCACGGTCGCCTATGACGCGGCCAACCAGGCGGCGACGATCACGCCGTCCGCCGCGCTGGCCGCCGGCACCCCGTACACGGTGACCGTGCGCACCGGCGTGACCGACGCGGCCGGCAACGCCCTCGCCGCCAACCACCAGTTCTCGTTCACCACCACCGACCCGAGCGCCCCACGGCTCGGCCACGACCAGGTGGGCGGCTCGCTGGACTCCGGCGACATGAACTACATGAACGGCTCGCGATTCGTCAACGGCGCCACCGCGCTCACGATCAGCCAGATCTCCGTCTACCTCAAGTCGGTGCAGGCCGCCCCGGCCAACCAGTACCAGGTGGCGATCTACACCGACGCGAACGGCTCGCCGGGCACGCTGGTCGCGGCCAGCACGTCCGGCACGCTGACCGCCAACGCGTGGAACAGCCGGCCGGTCGCCGCGACGCTGGCGGCGAACACGGCGTACTGGCTGATGTACAACACCAACGGCGACAACAACATGAGCTATGACACCGGCAGCGCCAACCAGGGCGCCTGGAGCCAGCCGCGGCCGTTCGGCACCTGGCCGTCCTCGTTCGGCACGTCGACCCGCTGGACCGCGAAGTACTCGATCTACGCCTCGTGACCGGGGGAGGGGTTCGTCACCCACCGTGACCCGGCATAGTAGCCCCCGGCCGCATCGACCGGTGTGGCTGCTGGGGAGGTGGTGGGACGTGACGACGCACTTGCGCGCCCGGTGGATCCGCGTGGCCGCGGTGACGGCGCTCGCCGGGGCGGCACTCGCGGTGCCCGCGGCGCCCGCGGCAGCCGCCGCCCCGGCCATCCAGATCGTGAGCGTGTCGTCGGAGAGCGTGAAGCCGGGCGAGTCGGTGCGGGTCCGGTTCCGCGCCACGAACAACGAGCGCGGACGGGCGACGGTCTTCGTGGCCGTCTCCGGCGGCCTGCGATGCACCGCCGGATGCTCCACGTCCAAGGTCCTCGGCGCCGGCCAGAGCGCCACCTTCGACGCCACGGTCGTCGCGCCCGAGGTGAGCCCGGGTGAGACCAGCGGCCGCAACCTCGCGGTCTCCGTCCGGGTCGGCACCCAGACCGCTTTCGATCACCGGATGATCCTCGTCGGCGGCGCCGGCGCCACGGCGCCCACGGTGAAACAGATCGCCGGGCGGATCCGCGGCGCCGGCGGCAAGGCGATCGGCGGCGTCAAGGTGGCCGTCCGGGACAGCGCGGGGCACGAGTTCCGCGCGACCAGCGACCGGCGCGGCCGGTTCACGATCAAGGCGAGCGCGGGCCAGCCGATCGCGGCCGGCGCCATCACGGTCGTCGCGGCCAAGGCCGGCTATCGCACCGCCAGCGCGAGTGTGCGGGGCACTGCCGGCAAGACCGCGACCGTACGGCTGACCTTGGCCACCGTGGCCACACCGTCCACGCCGCCGCCGTCGCCCTCCGCCGAGGCGAGCCTTCCCGCGGCCGCGCCGGAGGAGACGCAGAGTCCCGCCGCGGTGCCGGCACCCACCGTCGAGGCCGCCGGTGACGACGAGGGCAGCTCGCCGTTGATCATCCTGCTGGGCGGGCTGCTGGTCGCCGTGGGCCTGGGTGCTCTCGTGCTGGTGCTGATCCGCCGGCGGAACACCTCGAGGATCGGGGCCGGGGTGGCCGAGCCGACCGCCGTGCTGCCCACCGTTTTCCCGGCCGACGGATATCAGCGGAAAGGCTGATTCGGTCGCGTTTCTCGCGTCCTTTTCTGATCGCCGGACAGGTCGCCATTCCGGGAAGCGATTGTGGTAACGGCCATTCGCCATCGGAAACATTTGGAGATCATCGGCAGTCGCCGGGTGACATGACCCTGCGTGTACACCGCCATGGATCTTGGATAGCGCGCGTGACGGCTGTCTCGATACCGTTCCTCGCCGCGACAATTCCCCGAGCATGTGATATCGACGCGCGCGGATAGACCTCAGGGCCGAGGTGGTCCATCCGCCGACCGGCCGTGATCAGCGAAGGTTACGCAAAGTCACCTCCCGGCGACCGTGAAATCGCGCCGCCCCGGCTCCATTCCGTGTCGGAGGCGGGGGGATGGGCGCCATTCGGGCTCCGCGATATCAGGCGAAAATCGGCCTTTGGCTTCAGAACCACCACCGCCACGCGCCGGCGCCCATGTCCCAATTGGGCGAATTTCGGCAGCGGAAAGTAGTTGTTGACCAGCACATTGATGCCTGTCTACGGTTTGGCGGATTGCATATTCCTAAGTAGACACGGGGGGAGTTCGGGCGATGACGCATGCCCATTTCCGGCTGGACAGGCCATTCAATAAACGGTGGACGGTGGCGGTCGCGCTGGCCGTCACCGTCGCCGGCGTACCGCTGACGGCCCGGCCGGCAGCCGCCGCGCCCACACCGGCACCCGGCACACCCGCCGGCGCGCCCGCGACACCCACCGCACCGGACTGCTCGCTCGCGGCGCAGCCCGACGAAGCGCGCGCGAGCGCCGCCGCCAAGGCGTGCGGTAAAGCGGTGGAGAACGAGGCAGCCCGCACCGAGACGCAGAGCGTGCACGCCAACCCGGACGGCAGCTGGACGGCCACCGTCGCCGCCGGCCAGCTCCGCACCCGCAACGCGGCCGGCGACCTCGTACCGATCGACCTCAACCTGCACACGCGCGCCGACGGCTCGGTCGAGCCGGCCGCGCACCCGGGCGGCCTGCGGCTGTCCGGCGCCGCCGGCGCCGGCGAGCACGAACTGCTCAGCATCACCGCCGACCGCAAGCGCATCTCGATGGGCTGGACCGGGGCCCTGCCGGCGCCCGAACTGGTCGCCAACACCGCCAAGTACGCCAACGTGCGCCCCGGCGTCGACCTGGTCGTCACCGCCACCCGCACCGGCGTCGAGCAGGTGCTGGTCGTCAACAACCGGGAAGCGGCCAAGCAGGTCGCCGACATCAAACTGCCGTTGAAGACCGACGACCTGACGATGGCCGGCGACGGCAACGGCGGCACCGTCTTCCGCAACGGCAAGGGTGCGGTAGTGGCGACCTCGCCGACGCCGGAGATGTGGGACGCCACCGTCGACGCCACGGGCCGCCCGGCCAAGGTCCTCGCCGTCGACACGGTGCGCACCAAGCGCTCGGCGGAGTCCGCCGACCTGACGCTCACCCCCAGCAAGTCGTTCCTGGACGACCCGAAGACGGTCTACCCGGTCACCATCGACCCGTCGATCAACCCGCTCTACGACAGCTTCGACACCTACGTGAAGGAGAATGACGCGGCCGACCGGTCCGGGTCGGACACCCTCATGCTGGGCTACGTGTCCGGCGCCGACGCGGGTGTCGCCCGTTCCTTCCTGCACTGGCCGGTCAGCACCCTCAAGGGCAAGAAGGTCACCAGCGCCAGCGTCAAGTTCTGGAACTACTACTCCGGGACCTGCACGGCGCGCCAGTGGGAGCTGTGGAGCACCGGGGCGGCCAGCACCGCGTCGCGGTGGGCCAACCAGCCGGCCTGGCTGACCCGCGAGGCCACCTCGACGCAGACCGCCGGATACAGCTCGGCCTGCGCCGACAACTGGGTGTCGGTCTCGGCGAGCAGCTTCTTCGATCGGGCCGCCGCCGCCCAGCAGGACACCGCCTACATGGGCCTGCGGGCGACCACCGAGGGCACCGACGTCACCTTCCTCAAGCAGCTGCGCAGCAACCGGTCGGACAACGCCGATCACATCCCGACCGCGAGCGTCACCTACACCAGCTACCCGAACGCGCTGGACCCGCTGAAGCTGCAGCCGGGTGACGCGGCCGAGACCGAGACCCGCACCCCGGTGATGAAGGGCGTGTTCAGCGACCCGGACGGCGGCACCGGCCGGGTGGACTTCGAGGTCTACGACCGCACCGGCGCCACCCTGATCGCCTCCGGTTCGGGCGCGACCGTCAACCACGGCAGCGAGTCCAGCTGGACGGCGCCGAGCGGCAAGCTGAACGCGAACACCACCTACAAGTGGCGTGCCCGCGGCCACGACGGCAGCGTCGGCGGACCGTGGTCCGTGTGGCGCTTCATGACCACCTCCGACGGTTCACCCACCGGCGAGCAGGGCCGCTTCTCCTTCCAGGAGCAGAAGCTCACCGACCGGCTCGAGCTGAAGGTCAACGTCGCCAACGGCAACCTGCTGCTCAAGAACACCGACCTGCAGATCCGCGGCACCGGCTCGGACTTCACGCTGGAGCGCTACTACAACTCGCGGTCCACCACGACCACGCCGCTGGGCAAGGGCTGGACGCTCGGCACCGCGCACGACGTCAAGGTCACCTACTCCAAGTCCGACCACGCCACCGCGGACGTCACCTACCACGCTCCGACCGGGTTCACCGCGAAGTTCATCAACTCCGGCACCAACGCCTGGCGCACCCCGCCGAGCCTGGACGCCAAGCTCACCCGCAACACCAGCACCGGCGAGCTGCGGCTCAAGTTCGACAAGAGCGAGGCGAGCTTCTACTTCGCCGACAGCACCGGCCGGCTGCTGCGCAGCCAGGACAAGAACAACAACAAGATCACCTTCGGGTACGACGGGAACGGCTGCGCCACCACCATCACCGACACCCAGGGCCGGGTCACCACCCTGACGTACGTGTCCAGCGGGCTCGCCCGTACCACTCCGGACTCGTACCGGCTGACCTCGGTGACCGACTCCACCGGCCGCAAGACCAGCTACACGTACAACGCGGCGAAGAACCTGGAGACCGTGACCGACGCCGCCGGCGGGGTGACCCGCTTCGAATACGGCAGTGACCGGCTCGCGAAGGTCACCACGCCGGAGGGCCGCGTGGTCAACCTCGGCTACGAGCCGGACACCTCCCGGATGCTCGACTTCTACGAGCAGACCAACCCCGGCGGCAGCCCGGACACCGCGCGCTGGACCTTCACCTACTCGGCGAACAAGACCGAGGTGACCGACCCGAACGGCAGCGCCACCTCGTCGACCACCGACGGCATCACCACGCACGACTACGAGGAACGCGACCGGGTCACCAAGGTCAAGGACCCGCTCGGCCACAGCCAGGACAAGAAGTACAACGCCAACGACAACATCGAACTGCTCACCGACGCGCTGACCAACGCCACCACCTTCGGCTGGGACCCGAACACCAACAACCTCACCTCGGTCGGCATCGCCACCGGCGCCAAGTCGAACCTGGCCTACGGCAACACGACACACCCCAACTCGGTCAGCACCGCGACCGACCCGCAGGGCAACACGATGAGCTACTCCTACGACGCGGCCGGCAACAAGACCGCCGAGGAGAGCAGCCAGTATCCCGGCCAGAAGATCTTCGAGGCCGAGCACAACGACAACGGCACGGTGAAGTGGCGCGACGACGCCAAGGACGTGCGCACCAACTTCACCTACGACGCCAAGGGCAACCTCACCAAGGTCGACAACCCGGCGCCGCTCGGTGACATCACCATGGCCATCGACACCCTGTCCCGGATGGTCGAGAACACCGACGGCAAGGGCAACAAGACCCAGTACACCTACGACAAGCTGGACCGGATCGACAAGATCACGTTCCAGGGCGGGAACGTCGTCGACTACACCTACGACAGGGACGGCCACCTCGTCCAGCTCACCGACCCGACCGGCACCACCACCTTCACCTACGACCGGTTCGGCCGCCCGACCGGCAAGCAGGTGCCCGGCGCCGCCGCGATCCGCTACGAGTACGACCGCAACGGCAACCTGACCAAGTACACCGACGGCGGCGGCGCGGTCACCTACGCCTACAACGCCGCCAACCTGGTCACCTCGCTGCAGGAGCCGGGCGCGTCCGGCCCGGTGACCTTCACCTACGACGACAACAACCGGCGCACCAACATGTACCTGCCGACGAACCCGCGGATCACCGTGGCGATGAAGTACGACAAGTCGGGGCGGCAGACCTCGATCATCGCCACCAACGACGCGACCGGAGCGAAGCTGACGTCGTTCACCTACGACTACACCAAGGCCGGCGCGGACTCCGCCCTGCGGCACTCGATGACCGACCTCTCCGGCACCACCAGCTACACCTACGACAAGCTGAACCGGCTCACCGCAGCGTCCGGGCCCGGCCTGTCCCGCAGCTACGCCTACGACGCCAACTACAACCGCACCTCCAAGACCGAGGGCGGCACCACCACGTCGTACAGCTACAACGACGCCCACCAGCTCACCGGCAGCGGGTCGACGACATACTCCTTCGACGCCAACGGCAACCTGACCAGCTCCAACAACGGCTGGGCGATCACCTACAACACCATCAGCGACCAGACCGTCAACGTGACCGCGCCGGGCAAATCCCTGCACGGCCCGCTGACCTACGGCGGCGTCAGCCAGACCGAACGGCGCCGCGCCGGCAGCGTCAGCTACACCAGCAGCGCGCTCGGCACCGCCTCGGCCACCCGGCCGGCGACCACCGGGGCCAGCACGATGACCACCATCGACCCGAACGCGATGGAGCCGCCGCACGGCACCTCCGACTACTACACCAGGGACAACAGCGGCAACCTGATCGGGCTGCGCGCCAACGGGGTGCGGTACTACTACCTCGTCGACGGGCTCGGCTCGGTGGTCGGCGTGGTCAACACCAGCGGCGCCAAGGTCAACTCGTACAGCTACGACCCGTACGGCAACCAGCTGTCCGCGTCGCAGCAGATCCACAACCCGTGGCGCTACGCCGGTGGCTTCTTCGACAGCTTCACCGGGCTCACCAAGTACGGCGCCCGCTACTACGACCCCGGTCTCGGCCGCTTCACCCAGCGTGACCCCAGCGGCAAGGACCTGCCCTACGCCTACGCGAAGAGCGACCCGGTCAACAACAGCGACCCCACCGGGCTGCTCACCGAGTCGGCCGCCTTCGAGTTCTGCTTCCTCGTCTGCGGCTCGCTCGGTTACGCCGAGGACGACCAGGGCAACAGCGGCTGGAACTGGAGCGTCGGGGTGGGCATCGGCACCGGCCCGGGCATCAACTACACCGCCCAGCCCGGTGACCTGGAGAAAGGTCTCGGTGCCAGCGGCTCCTGCGCGGCGGGCCCCGCCGGCGTCTCGGTCAGTGAAGATCTGGAGGGTAACGACACCTACGGATACGCGGCCAGCACCGGCGCCGGGTGCAGCCTCGGAATCCAAGGGCAGCACTAACTCCTAGCGGCACCGAGCTGGTGGAGACCCGGAACACCGGGTCTCCACCAGCTCGTCAGCGCGATCGGCGCCAGAGCAGGTAGGCGACCAGCATGGCCGCGATGGCCCCGATCAGGGTGAGCACCATCACGAAGGGTGGGACGGGCGTTTTCTGCGCCGCGAGCAGGTCCGACGCCAGCAGATCGAGCATGGTGGCCCTCCTCAGGGATCCGGGTACCCACCTGTTACCCCGGCGCATCCACATCTATCCATTCACGACGGTCCCGGCCGGATCTTCCCCGGAGCTGACCCTGCGCCACCAGGACGACGGCCTGCTGCGCGCGGCGCCACCGCGCTTCCTGGACGCGCAGCTGGTCACTCTCTGAGCAGGTGGTCCGGAGCCAAGGGCGAACGTTCTCCGCCCGGTGGACACCGGCACCGGCCCCATCGCGACCGTGATCTGGACCGGCGTCGATCAACCGTCCGGCTTCTAGGCTCGACCCATGAGGGGCGCGTCCCGGACGGGACCCGGCCGGCCCGGCGCAGCCTCGTCGGGAGGAACGATGGGGCTGATCAGCGTCCTGCGCCATCCCTGGCGGACCATGCTGCTGCGCTGGGGCCGGATCCCGGGGCTGCGCACCGCCAAGGTCACCCTCGCCGCGGTGCTGTCCTATGTCGCGGCCGACCTGCTCAACACCAGCGCGGCGCCGATCCTCGCGCCGCTGACCGCCATCCTGATCGTGCAGGTCACCGTCTTCCAGACGGTCACCGAGGGGATGCAACGGGTCCTCAGTGTGCTGGCCGGCGTCCTGGTCGCGGTCGGGCTGGCCACCATGGCCGGGCTGAACTGGTGGAGCCTCGGCGCCGTGGTGGCGGTGACCCTCGTACTCGGGCAGGTGCTCCGCCTGGGACCGCACACCCTGGAGGTGCCGATCAGCGCGATGCTCGTGCTGGCGGTCGGCGGCGCGGCGGCGCCGGAGGCGGCGACGGGCCGGGTCTACGA
Organism: Actinoplanes sp. NPDC024001; assembly: GCF_040638955.1. NCBI lineage: Bacteria > Bacillati > Actinomycetota > Actinomycetes > Micromonosporales > Micromonosporaceae > Actinoplanes > Actinoplanes sp. NPDC024001. The sequence continues at coordinate 611 of NZ_JBEZZB010000169.1, read as the reverse complement.
GACGCTGATCGGCGCGGTGATCGGCATCGTGGTGAACTTCGCGATCGCCCCACCCGTGCACGTGGTCTCGGCCGGGGTGGCCGTCTCCGGCCTGGCCACCCGGCTGGCGCAGTTCCTGCGCGAGCTGGCAGCGCAGCTGCGCGCCGGCTGGTCGCGCCAGGTCGCGCAGGACCGGCTCACCGCGGCCCGCGCCCTGAGCGCCCCGGTGCTGGCCGCCGACCGTTCGCTGGTCCGCGCCGAGCAGAGCGCCGTGCTCAACCCGCGCGGCGCCGAGGTGCGGGTGGCCCAGCCGCGGCTGCGGACCGCCCTCACCGCCATCGAGTACTGCACCATCGTCGTGCGCACCCTGTGCCGGGAGATCTTCGACCGGACCCTCTACCTGCCGCGGGAACTGGAGGGGGAGGCCTATGCACCGGACGCCCGCCAGGCCCTCGCCGACGTGCTCGACGCCGCCGCCGCGGCCATGGACGAGGTCGCCGCCGTCGCCGCGGGCACCGAACCGGCCGACACCGCCCGGGCCCGCGTCGCCGAGCACCTGGACGAGCTGCAGCGCCGGCGCGAGCTGCTCGGCCGGCTGCTGCTGGTCGACCCGCACGCCGACGCCGCGGCCG
>NZ_JBEZZB010000168.1:0-22184 GCF_040638955.1 Actinoplanes sp. NPDC024001 | reverse complement strand
CCGGCGTGGGCGCAGGCCCAACCCGCCGCACACGCCACGGAGACCACCCCGGGCTGGCCGCCGGCGCCCGGAGCCAAGCCGTCCTGGGCCGCCGGCACCAGCAGCGGGCCGATCTGGCCGCCGACGGGTCCGGCCATTCCCCGGACCGGCCCGGCCTGGACGCACGGCGAACCACCCACACCGCGCCCCGCCTGGTCACGCGCCGAACCACCCGGCGACCAGCCGGCCACCGCCGCCCCGCAGCCGGCCACCGACCCAACGCCGAGCTGGCCGGCCAGCCGGCCCGCCGCCGAACCGCAGCCCACCTGGCGCAGCAATCAACCGGCCTCCGAACCGCAGCCGACCTGGCAGAGCAAGCAACCCGCCGCTGAACCGCAGCCCACCTGGCAGAGCAATCAACCCGCCGCCGAACCGCAGCCCACCTGGCCGCGCCCGCAGCCGGTGCGCCCCCGGTCGGGATCCGGCTGGTCCCCGCCCGGGCCGGCCGTCCCGGAGACCCAGCCGGCCTGGTCCCAGGCCGATCTCTCCGACGGCGAACCCACTCGCCCGGACAGCCTGGCGTCCTGGCCGCCTCCCCAGGCCGCCAAACCCGGCCCCGGGCCCGCCTGGCCCCAAGCCGGCCCGGCCGGCAACCAGCCGGCCTGGCCCGAGATCCGCGACCGCCCGCCGCGCTCCTGACTCAGTCGGTCAGCAGCAGCACATGCAGGTGGCGCGGCCCGTGCACGCCTTCCACCCGGTTCAGCTCGATGTCGCTGGTGGCCGACGGCCCACTGATCCAGGTCAGCGGCCGCCGCGGATCGAGCCGGGCCACCGCGTCCGGCACCGCCGCCACCACCTGCTCCACCCGCAGCACGCAGATGTGCACGTCCGGCAGGAGCGTGATGATCCGCCGCCCCTGGTCCGGCGAGGCGTCCAGCACGATCGTCCCGGTCTCCGCCACGGCCACGGCCGCGGCGGTCAACACCGCGTCGGCCGCGGCGATGCGGTCCGGCGCCAACCCTTCATCAACGAAGGCGCCGGCCGGGCGCCACTCAAGCGGCAACCCCGGGGGTACGAGCACAGCCCCGTCCCCACCCACGAGCTTCGCCACGGTCGCCGCCACCTCACCCGAGCTGACCCGGTGCACCTCGGCCTTGTAGTCGACCAGCCGGTCCACCAGCACCTCGATGTCGGCCGGCCGCCCCGCCGGCCGATACTCGCGCGGCGCCTCAGCCACCACCGGGGCGTCCCGCAGCGCCGCCCGCACCCGGCCCAGCACCACGTCCCGCGAACTCATCGCTCTGCCCACCAGTCGCGGAACGTCTGTTTCGGGATCTCGGGCAGGTCGCGTCCCGCGGTCCACCCGGACAGCGGCGGCGGCAGCCCTCGGCCACGGCGCCCGGCGATCCGGGCCAGTTTCGCGGCGCGTTGCGCGTTCGCGTACAGCCGGGGCCGCGCCATCGTGTAGGCCGCGGCCTTCATCACGGCCTTCTCCCCCGCCGGGTGCGGCACCTGGTTGCGCAGGTGCACCAGCAGCGACGGAATGTCGATCTTCACCGGGCAGGCGTCGAAGCAGGCTCCGCAGAGCGACGACGCGTACGGCAGCGACGCGTTGTCCGCCACTCCGGTGAGCTGCGGCGACAGCACCGCCCCGATCGGTCCCGGGTAGACCGAGCCATAGGAATGCCCACCCGTGCGCTCATACACCGGGCACACGTTGAGGCACGCCGAGCACCGGATGCAGTGCAGCGCCTGCCGCCCCACGGTGTCCGCGAGGACCGCGCTGCGCCCGTTGTCGAGCAGCACCAGGTGGAAGTTCTGCGGCCCGTCACCGGGCGTCACCCCGGTCCACATCGTCGTGTACGGGTTCATCCGCTCCCCGGTCGACGCCCGCGGCAGCAGCTGCAGGAAGACTTCCAGGTCACGCCACGTGGGCAGCACCTTCTCGATGCCCATGACCGTGATCAGCGTGTCCGGCAGGGTCAGGCACATCCGCCCGTTCCCCTCCGACTCCACCACACCCAGCGTGCCGGTCTCCGCGATCGCGAAGTTCGCCCCGCTGACCGCCACCTTCGTGGACAGGAACGTCTCCCGCAGGTAGCGCCGCGCCGCCGCGGCCAGCACCGGCGGGTCGTCGGTCAACGCCGGGTCCACGCCGGGCATCGCCCGCAGGAAGATCTCCCGGATCTCGGAGCGGTTGCGGTGGATCGCGGGGACCAGGATGTGGCTCGGCTTGTCCTCACCGAGCTGCACGATCAGCTCGGCGAGGTCGGTCTCGACCGGCGTGATCCCGGCTTCCTCCAGGGCCTCGTTGAGCCCGATCTCCTGGGTCGCCATCGACTTGACCTTGATGACCCGCGGCGAGCCGGTCGCCCGGACAAGGTCGGTGACGATCCGGTTGGCCTCGTTCGCGTCGGCCGCCCAGTGCACCACGCCACCCGCGGCCCGCACGTTTTCTTCGAGCTGCTCCAGGAGTGAAGGCAGCCGGGACATCACGTCGGCCTTGATCGCCGACCCGGCGTCGCGCAACTGCTGCCAGTCCGGCAGCTCCGCGATCACCTTGCCGGACTTGCCACGGATGGTCGTGGTGGCGTGCCGCAGGTTGCGCCGCAGCTGGGAGTTGCCCAGGGCCTCGTGCGCCGCCTCCGGGAAGGGAAGCGAACCACGCAGGTGCCCGACGCCGCGCGGCGCGGTCGCCGGCATCCCGAGAAAAGTGCTCATGTCGCCGCCAGAATCTCAGCCAGATGGACCGTTTTCACGCCGGTGCGCAGCCGGGACAGCCCGCCGCCGATGTGCATGAGGCAGGAGGCGTCGCCGGCCGTGCAGACGTCCGCGCCGGTGGAGACGATGTTGGTCATCTTGTCGGCCAGCATCGCGGTGGACGTCTCCGCGTTCTTGATCGCGAAGGTGCCGCCGAACCCGCAGCACTGCTCGGCAGCCGGCAGCTCCACCAGGTCGAGTCCGCGGACCTGGCGCAGCAGCCGCAGCGGTTTGTCGCCGACCCGGGTCATCCGCAGGCTGTGGCAGGTCGGGTGGTAGGTGACCCGGTGCGGGTAGTACGCCCCCACGTCCTCCACCTGCAGCACGTCGATCAGCAGCTCGGACAGCTCGTAGGTGCGCGACGCCACGTCGGCGGCCCGGGAGACGAGGCCCGCGTCGCCGTAGGAGGCGGCCACCATCTGATGCTGGTGCCGGATCGAGCCGACGCACGACCCGGACGGCGCGACGATCACGTCATACGGGTCGAAGACCGAGGCGTACCGCTTGATCAGCGACAACGCTTCTTTCTGATATCCGGTGTTGACGTGCATCTGTCCGCAGCAGGTCTGCTCGGCCGGGAACACCACCTCGTGCCCGAGCCGTTCGAGCAGCAGCACGGTCGCCTTGGCCGCCTCCGGGAAGAGGGTGTCGGCCAGGCAGGTGGCGAAGAGCGCGATCCGCACGGGTCACCTTCCTGCCCGCGCGGCCGCGGCCCGCCACGGGCCGTCGTCGCCGCACGGTTCGTAACGCACGATCCGTTGAGTCTCGCGCACCAGCGACCGCAGCGCATCCAGTCCGCCGTCGACCACGCCGGCGGCGCGGGCCTGGACGAGCAGGTTGCCGAGCGCGGTGGCCTCGACCGGGCCGGCCAGCACGGGCAGGCCGCACGCGTCGGCGGTGAGCCGGCAGAGCAGCTCGTTCAACGCTCCCCCGCCGACCAGGTGGATCACGCGCACCTCACGGCCGGCGAGTTCCTGCGCCTGGCGTACGGCACGCCGGTGGGCGAGCGCGAGACTGTCCAGGATGCAGCGGGTGATGACGGCGCGCCCGGCGTCAGCCGGCAGGCCGGCGACCTTGCGAAGCCGGCCCTCCATGTCTCCCGGCGGAAGGAAGATCGGGTCGTCGAGATCCACCACGTGGGCCAGGCCCGGCTCGGACGCCGCCGCGTGCAGCAGCGACGGCAGATCGGGCGAACCCCACTCGCGCAGGCACTCCTGCAACGGCCACAGGCCCATGACGTTGCGCAGGTAGCGGATCGTGCCGTCCACGCCGCCCTCGTTGGTGAAGTTCGCCTGCCGCGACTCGGCGCTGAGCACGGGCTCGTCGAGTTCCAGGCCGACCAGCGACCAGGTGCCGCAGGAGATGTAGGCGAAGTCGCCGCCGCTCGCCGGCACGCCGACGATCGCCGACGCGGTGTCGTGCGAGCCGACCGCCACGACGGGTGTGCCCTGATGGCGCCCGATCACCTCGCCGGGCTGCCGCACCGGCGGCAGCAGGTCGGCACGCAGCCCCAGCTCGGCGAGCAACGGCAGCGACCAGTCCTTGGTACGGACGTCGAGCAGCCCGGTGGTCGACGCGTTGGTGTATTCCGCCCCGATCTCGCCGGTCAGCCAGTAGGCGAGCAGATCCGGGATCAGCAGCACCCGCCGTGCCACCTCGTACTGCGGGGTGTCCCTGGCCGCGAGCAGCTGATACACGGTGTTGAACGGCAGCGTCTGCAGCCCGTTGACCGGGTAGAGATCACCCACGTGTGCGGCGATCCCGTCGGTGCGTGAGTCCCGATAGTGGACCGGGTTGCCGAGCAGCGCCCCGCTCGCGTCGATCAGGCCGTAATCGACCGCCCAGGAGTCGATGCCGATGCTGGTCACCGGCCCGGCGGCGCGCAGGCCGTCGAGCATGCCGCGGTGCAGCGACAGGATGTCCCAGTGCAGGGTGCCGCCGGCCCGGACCGGCTCGTTCGCGAACCGGTGCACCACGTCGAGCTCGACCGTGCCGTCCCCGAACCGGCCGACCACGACGCGCCCGCTGGACGCGCCGAGGTCGACGGCGGCAAAAGCCTTGCTCATCGCAGGAACGCCGCGGCGACACCCGCGTCGACCGGGACGTGCAGGCCGGTGGTGTGCGACAGCTCGCCCGCGGTGAGCACGAAGACCGCGTTCGCCACGTGCTCCGGCAGCACCTCGCGCTTGAGCAGGGTGCGCTGCGCGTAGAACTCGCCCAGCTGCTCCTCCGGCACGCCGTAGACGGCGGCGCGCTGCGCGCCCCAGCCGCCGGCGAAGATGCCCGAGCCACGCACGACGCCGTCCGGGTTGATCCCATTGACGCGTACGCCGTACGCACCCAGTTCCGCGGCCAGCAGGCGGACCTGGTGGGCCTGGTCGGCCTTGGCGGCGCCGTAGGCGACGTTGTTCGGTCCGGCGAACAGTGAGTTCTTGCTGGAGATGTAGACGATGTCGCCGCCCATCCCCTGCTCGATGAGGATCTTCGCGGCGGCCTTGGCGACCAGGAAGGAACCCTTCGCCATCACGTCGTGCTGCAGGTCCCAGTCCTGCTCGGTGGTTTCCAGCAGTGGCTTGGAGATGGACAGGCCGGCGTTGTTGACGATCAGGTCGACACCGCCGAAGGCGAGCACCGCCTCGCGCAGGGCGGCCTGGACGGCGGCCTCGTCGGTGACGTCGGCGGTGACGGCGACGGCCCGGTCGGTGCCGCCGATCTCGCGGGCCACGGTCTCGGCGGTCGACGGGTCGCGGTCGGCGACGACCACGCAGGCGCCCTCGGCGGCGAGCCGCAGCGCGATGGCCCGGCCGATGCCGGAACCGCCGCCGGTCACGAACGCGACCCGGGTGGCCAGGGGCTTCGGCTTCGGCATCCGCTGGAGCTTGGCCTCCTCCAGGGCCCAGTACTCGATCCGGAACTTCTCGGCCTCGTTGATCGGCGCGTAGCGGGAGACCGCCTCGGCGCCGTGCATCACGTTGATGGCGTTGACGTAGAACTCGCCGGCGACCCGGGCGGTCTGCTTGTTGGCGCCGAACGAGAACATGCCCACGCCCGGGACCAGCACGATCGCCGGATCGGCGCCGCGGATGGCCGGGCTGTCCGCGGTGGCGTGCCGCTCGTAGTAGCCGCGGTAGTCCTCGCGGTACGCCTCGTGCAGCTCCTTGAGGCGGGCCACCACCTCGTCGAGCGGGGCGTCCGGGGCGGTGTCGACGACCAGGGGCTTCACCTTGGTGCGCAGGAAGTGGTCGGGGCAGGAGGTGCCGAGGGCGGCCAGCTCGGCCAGCCGCTCGCTGCCGACGAAGTCGAGCACCACGTCGGAGTCGGTGTAGTGGCCGACCTGCGGACGGTCGGTCGAGGCGAGACCACGGACCACCGGGAAGAGGGCGGCGGCGCGCTCCCGGCGTACGTCGGTGGGAAGTGCGGGGTTGATCGTCGCGCCGAAAGGCGCGCTGCGGCCGTGCTCGGCGAGGTAGGCCGCGGCGGTGTTGATGATCTCCTGCGAGCGGGCCTCGCACTCGTCGCTGGTGGCGCCCCACGCGGTGATGCCGTGCCCGCCGAGGATGACGCCGATGGCCTGCGGGTTGGCCTGGTGCGCGGCGGCGATGTCGAGGCCGAGCTGAAAGCCGGGACGGCGCCAGTCCACCCAGAGCACGCGATCGCCGAAGATCTCCTTGGTCAGCGCCGGGCCGTCGGCGGCGGTGGCGATCGCGATGCCGGCGTCCGGGTGCAGGTGGTCGACGTGCGGAGCGTCGACCAGGCCGTGCATGGCGGTGTCGATGCTGGGGGCCGCGCCGCCGCGGCCGTGCAGGCAGTAGTCGAACGCGGCGACCATCTCGTCCTCGCGCTCCAGGCCCGGGTAGACGCCGGGCAGGGCACGCAGCCGGTCCAGCCGCAGCACGGCCAGGCCGGCCTCGGTGAGCGTGCCGAGGTCGCCGCCGGAGCCCTTGACCCAGAGCAGGTCGACCGGGGCGCCGGTGACCGGGTCGGTGTCGGTGCCCTTGGCGGAGGTGTTGCCGCCGGCGTAGTTGGTGGTGCGCGGGTCGGCGCCGAGGCGGTTGGAGCGGGCGATGAGGTCGGTGACCACGGGGTTCGTCATGAGCGGGTCCTTCGCGGGCCTCTGCGGTGGGGTGAAACGTTTCAGAGTTACCGACACATTACGCGCGGGCTCTCGCCCCGGTCAAGGCTTGGTGCACCAAGCGCCCCCACGCTTCGCGCGCGAGATTGTACGTTCGTACACATGACCGTCAGTGAGAAGAGCATGCGCGACCGAATGCTCGCCGGTGAGCTGTACATCGCCGATGATCCGGAGATCGCCCGCGACCTGGCCCGCGCCCAGCGGCTCAGCCACGAGATCAACACGATCGATCCGACCGATTACGACCGGCGTCGTGAGCTGCTCACCGAACTGCTCGGCTCATTCGGGGAGGGCAGCGAGATCCGGCCGCCGCTGCACTGCGACTACGGCTATCAGACGAGCTTCGGCGCGCGCTCGTTCGCGAACTTCGGACTGGTCATCCTGGACGTGGCCACCGTGACCGTCGGCGACGACGTCCAGATCGGGCCGAACGTGCAGTTGCTGACCGCCACGCATCCGCTGGAGCCGGGCCCGCGCCGCGACAAGTGGGAGGCGGCCCAGCCGATCGTCATCGGCGACAACGTGTGGCTGGGTGGCGGTGTGATCGTCTGCCCGGGTGTGACGATCGGGGAGAACACTGTGGTCGGCGCTGGTTCGGTGGTCGTCCGCGACCTCCCGGCGAACGTGGTGGCGGTGGGTTCGCCGGCCCGGCCCATCCGCGAGCTGTGAAAGGCCGCCCCGACGTGCCCGGCGCCTCCTCAGCATCCCGCCCTGACCTGGCCGGCTTCGCGGTGCCCGGCTCCCGGCCTGATCTGGCCGCTGCCGCCGGGCCAAGCCCTCGGCCTGACCTTGCTGCCTCCGCCGGACCGGGCCGTCGGCCTGACCTTGCGGCCTCCGCCGGGCCGGGCCGTCGGCCTGACCTTGCGGCCTCCGCCGGGCCGAGCCGTCGACCTGACCTTGCCGCCTCCGCCGGGCCGAGCCGTCGGCCTGACCTTGCCGCCTCCGCCGGGCCGAGCCGTCGACCTGACCTTGCCGCCTCCGCCGGGCCGGGCCCTCGGCCTGATGTGCCAGGTCCGGCCGCCTCGCCGGAGGATGCGCCCGACCGGGTTGCCCGGCGAGCCCGGCGGCACGACCCGGAGCGCAAGGACCGGATCATCGAGGCGACGATCCGGATGATCGCCGAGCACGGCGTCGCCGGCACCACCCACCGGCTGATCGCGGCCGCCGCCGACGTGCCGCTGGGCTCGCTGACCTATCACTTCACCGGGCTCGAGGACCTGCGCAGCCAGGCGTTCCGGCGGCACGCCGAGCGCATGTCGGCGATCTACGCCGCGCACTTCGAGGGCGTGCGCACGCGCGCGGACCTCATCGACGCCATCACCCGGCTGATCCACGGCGACGCCGGGGCCGGCCCGCGCGACTGGGCGATCGCCTACGAGCTCTACCTGGCCGCCCTGCGCGACCCGGACCTGCGCGCGGTGACCGACAGCTGGATGCGCACCAGCCGCGCGGTGCTGGAGCGGTTCGTCGACGCGACCACCGCGCGCGGCGTGGACGCGCTGATCGAGGGACTGGTGATCCATAAGACGCTGGCCACCACGCCGGTGCCGATCGAGGAGATCCGCGAGATCGTCATCCGCGCCGTCGGCCCCGAGACGGCGTGATCACCACAGATCGCCCGATACTGCCCGCAACTTCGGCCCCGCAGGTGAAATCTGTGTTACGGGTGCAACCAAATCGGGGGGTCAAGGCGTCCGGATTAGTGAGGGCCTGTTTCAGGCCGGCACGGGTACGGGGTGCGGCGGCGGCACCGGTTCGGGACGCCGCCGCCCTGTGTCGCTTTGAAGTCTCGCCGCCGCCCGGTGTCGCTCCCGAGCTTCGAGGCGCGGCCCCGGCTCACTGCAGCGGCGCGCCGCCGAGGCCGATCTCGTTGCCCTCCGGGTCCACATAGGTGATCTTCCGGACCCCGTTCTCGTAGGTCTCCCGCTTCGCCGGCTCCAGACCGCGCGACGAGATCCCCGCCACCCGCTCCTCCAGATCGTCGACGAACAGCGTGATCAGCGCGTGGCCCGCGTGCGCCGGCCGATGCTCGACATAGAGGAACCGGTGCTCGGCCACCTCCCACACCGCCTCGACGTCGTTCGGGTGGAAGGCCGGCGGGCCGCCGAGCAGCTTCTGATACCAGCCCAGCGCCGTCGGGTAGTCGCTGACCGAGATCCCGGCGAACAGGTCGACGCTCATCCGGCCCCCTCCGCGGCGGCGCAGATCATCACCGGGTTGCCCTCCGGATCCGCCACGTATGCCATCCGCTCGCCCCACGGCTGGTCGGCCGGTTCCACGAGCACCGTGACCCCGCGCTCGCGCAGATCGGTGATCGACCGGTCCACGTCGTCGGTGTAGATGCACAGCTCGAACGGCCGCCCGGTGCGCAACCGGACCTCCTGCCCGTGCGAGCCGAGCTGCCCGTCGGTGACCGACGCCAGCGAGATGCCGTTCTCCAGCGCCACGAACTCCGGCGGCCCGTCCGGTGGGAACTGATAGGTCGCGGCGAACCCGAGCATGTCCCGGTAGAAGCCGAGGGCCGCTTTCAGATCCTCGACGTAGAGAATCGTGGACGCGTTTCGGTAGACGGTCATCGTTCACCTCCGCAGACGGGCTCCCACACGTAGCAGCGGACCGAGCGCTCCGGTCACCGCGGCCATCCGGCGCGGGTACGACACTATCGCCGGGCGCTTGCGGACGCATCGCATCAGCACGTCGACGGCCCGGTCGGTGGAGATCTTGAAGGGTGTGACCGGCGACTTCGCCATCTTCGTGTCGACGAACCCGAAGCGCACCACGCTGACCGGCACACCACGCGGCCGCAGGGCCGCATCCAGCCCCAACAGGTACGCGGTGAGCCCCGCCTTCGACGCCGCGTAGCCGGGCGCGTCCGCCGAGATGATCGTGTCGGCGAGACTGGACAGGCCGATCACGTGGCCGCGCCCGGCGGCGAGCATCCGGGGCACTACCGCCTCGATCGTGCGGGCCGCCCCGAGCAGGTTCACCTCGATCGCCCGGGTCTGGTCGGCCAGGTCGTCGCCGGTGAGCAGCTCACCCACCCCGGCCGCGTAGACGCACAGGTCGACGTCACCCACCCCGGCCAACACCGCCGGCAGCTCGGGTGAGGTCACGTCGACCACATGGTGCCGCCCGGCCGGGGCCGGGCTGCGCGACAGCCCGGTCACCTCCCACCCGTCGGCGAGCAGCCGCCGGGTGAGAGCCAGCCCGATGCCGTCGCTGTTCCCCACGATCACCGCGTGCATGACCGCAGATCATGTCACGGGCGCTCGATGCGGACCGGGTTGCCGCGCACCAGCTCGTCGTGGACCCGCCACCGGGCGGTCTCCACCTCCCGGCCGGCCGCCTCGTCACCGGCCTCGAGCCGCTCACGCAGCAGGCGCAGCGCGATCCCCCGGTTCAGGCTGAACTGCCGCTCGGTGTCGACCACGACCACCGCGCCGGTCGGGCGGTGCCGGGCCCGGACCGCGGTGCTCGCCTTGTTGCGGTGCTGGCCGCCCGGCCCGCCGGTGCGGCACGCGACGATCTCGACGTCCGCCTCGGCGAACGGCGTGCGTGGCGCGCCGACCCGCACCGGCTGCGCCGTCACATACCAGTTCTTGCGGCCCGGCCCGGCGCGGTAGGGACTCGGCGCCTGCCAGCACAGCGTCCCGGTCCAGGACGCGGCGAATCCGGCCGCGTCCTGCCCGGCGATCGCGACGAGCGCCGAGCGGTAGGTGCCGGGCCGCTCCCCGGGCACGGTCTGCACCCGGCGAGTGGTCAGGCCGCGCCGCTGGGCGCCGGCTTCCAGCCGGGCCAGCAGGCGCGCCACGGCCCAGGCGCACTCCTGCGGGCCGCGACCGGCCGACAACAGCAGATGTACGGTCACCGGCGCCCGCCCTTACGCGGACCGAGGTCGGCGGTCTTGTAGGTGACCACCGGCGCCGTGGTGACGATCGGGGTGGCCAGCTCGTGCTCGACCAGGTCGCCGATCACCTGCTCGATCCGTTTGTAGGCGGTCGGCGCCTCCTCGAACAGCAGCTGCCGGTCGCCGCACACGACGACGGAGCCCATCCCCGTACGCCGAAGCTCCTCGACCGTGTGCTTGGCCTTGCCGCGCCGCAGCGCGTCCGCGCGGGACATCTTGCGTCCCGCGCCGTGCGCGACCGAGTGGCCGGCCTCCGGGCCGGCGTGCGCGGCCACCAGGTAGGAGTGCGTGCCGCGGGTGCCGGCGATCAGCACGTCGCGGCCGTCGCCCGGCGCGGCGCCCTTGCGGTGCAGGTAGATCCCGTCGCGGACCTCGACGGAGTTGTGGCAGACGTCGACGATCGGCTCGCGCGCCTCGGCGCCGAGCGCGTCGGCGACCCGCTCGGCCATGAGGCGCCGGTTGAGCGAGCCCCAGCGCACGGCGTCGTCGTGCGCCCGCAGATAGGCGGCGGGGTCGGCGGCCGGGCCGGCGCCGTGCACCTCGGTGTGCGCCCGCAGGATCTGCTCGCCGAGCCCGCGCGAGCCGCTGTGCACGATCAGGACTAGGTCGCCGCCGGCGAGACCGAGGCGGCTCGCGTGCTCGGGGTGCACGACGGCGTCGACGCGGGCGAGCTCGACGAAGTGGTTGCCGCGGCCGACCGTGCCGAGGCTGTCGGTGTAACCGGCCGGGATGTCGACGCCAGGCAGGTCGGCCGGGTCGAGCGGCTCGTCGAGGTCGGGGAAACGGGCGGCGATCCGCTCCGGCACGACCCGCTTGAGCCGGATCGGGAAGACCGCGATGCCGCAGCCGATGTCGGAGCCGACGAGCAGCGGGTAGAGCACGCTCGACGCCATCGCGGCGCCGATCGGGGCACCCTTGCCGGGGTGCAGGTCAGGCATGCCGGCGACGTGGATCATCCCGTCGAGCGCGGCCACCTGGTGGCACTGCGCGACGGCGTCGGACTCGATCCAGCTGCCGGGTGCGGCGAAAACGGTGACAGAGGCAGAGGTGGACTGCACGAAGGCTCTCTTCTGCGAGAACAACGGTCAAGGGCTGAGGGCGCTTCGTCAGTACGTCATGCCGATCACCTTCGCGGAGGCCCGCCGGGCGCGGCAACCGAATTTCATAACACCGCGGCCAGGTAGTGGCTGGGATTACCGCCTTGTTACTGACGAGTTACGTTGTTTGCATCCATCGATGGCAATCATTCTCCCGTCTACCCCTGGGAGTTCCCGATGCCCGTCTCTTCCCTCCGGACCGCCTTCTGCGCCGCGGTAGCCGCACTCCTGATCGCACCCGCCGCACCGGCCGCCGCCGCCAACCCGTACGAGCGCGGCCCCGCACCCACCAACGCCAGCATCGAGGCCAGCCGCGGCTCGTTCGCGATCGCCCAGGTCACCGTCGCCCGTTCCAGCGTGACCGGGTTCGGTGGCGGCACCGTCTACTACCCCACCAGCACGACGGCCGGCACCTTCGGCGCGGTGGCCATCTCCCCCGGCTTCACCGCCTCCCAGTCGAGCGTGGCCTGGCTCGGCCCGCGCCTCGCCTCCCAGGGCTTCGTGGTGATCACCATCGACACGCTGAGCACGCTGGACCAGCCGGACAGCCGCGGTTCCCAGCTGCTGGCGGCCCTGGACTACCTGACGCAGCGCAGCTCGGTGCGTACCCGCATCGACGCCACCCGCCTCGGCGTGATGGGCCACTCGATGGGCGGCGGCGGCAGCCTGGCCGCGGCCCGCACCCGCCCCGCGCTGCAGGCCGCGGTGCCGCTCACCCCGTGGCACGGCACGAAGTCCTGGACCACCGTCCGCGTCCCCACCATGATCATCGGCGCGGAGAACGACACGGTCGCGCCGGTCTCCTCGCACTCGGAGCCGTTCTACACCAGCCTCTCGGCGGCGCCGGACAAGGCCTACCTGGAGCTGAACAACGCCAGCCACTCCGCGCCGACGTCGGGCGGGAACGTGACCGTGGCGAAGTACAGCCTGTCCTGGCTGAAGCGCTTCATCGACAACGACACCCGCTATGAGCAGTTCCTGTGCCCGGCGCCGTCCGGCTCCGCCATCCAGGAATACCGCAACACCTGCCCGCACTCCTGACCACGAGCGACGGGCCTGGCTACGCAGCCGGGCCCGTCCGCGTTCTCGAGGTCATTCGCCGCCCGGCGCGAGGCGGGATCAGTCGAGCAGCCAGGTGGTCATCTGCCTGCCGTACGGGGTGAGGGCGACGACCAGCACGAGCAACCAGGCGGCGGTGCCCGCCAGGCTCCAGCGGAACACCTTGCGGTCGCCGACCCGCCGCGAGCCTGCCACGGCCACCAGCCCGAGCAACAGGGCGACCGGCGCCACCACGACCACCAGCATCGCCACCACGCGGCTGATGCCGAGGAGCCAGGCCAACGGGTTCCACACCGAGTCCGGCAGGGAGTCCTTCGGGTCGCCGAGTCGTTCCAGCCCCGGGTCGAGCAGGGCGCCGGCGTCACCGGTCTGCGCGACGGCAAACAGCAGCACACCTAAGCTGCCCAGCAGGTACGCCACCAGCAGCACCCACTGCGCCCACACCGCCACGCGCCCGCCCACGCTGTCCTGCTGCTCCATGGCTCGGCAACCTACCCTGGGGCGTTCAGAAGAGGGTTTGCGGGGCGATCGGCTCGGGCTGCGGCAGGGGCTCCAGCTCCGGCACCCGGGCGCGGACCTCGGCGTGGAAGCGGCGGCACAGCTCCGGCGCGTCGGCGTTGTCGGGCGTGTGCACGAACACCGTCGGGGAGCGGCCCTCGCGGAGCCAGCCTGCGGTGATGCCGACCCAGCGCTGCCAGCCCTCGACGGTGCGTTCGACCGAGTCGCGGCCCAGGTAGCGGATGATCGGCCGGTCGGTCAGGGCCCGGGTGCGCAGCGGCATGCGGGGCTTCTTCGTCCACGCGTCGCGTTCCGCGTCGCTGGTCGGCGGGGTGGTGAAGAACGCGGTGGTGTCGAACGGGATCCACTCGGCGCCGTGCGGGGCGAGCACCTCCTCGAGAGCACGCGGGTCGTCGAAGAAGGCCGGATGGCGTACTTCCACCCCGTACCGATGCTCGGCGGGCAGGTGACGCAGGAAGCGTGCGAGGACCGGCAGGTCGGCGGGTCCGAAGGAGCCGGGCAGTTGCACCCAGAGTGCGTGGACGCGCGGGCCGAGCGGGCTGATCGCGTCGAGGAAGACGCGCAGCGGCTCCTCGGCGCCGGTGAGCCGGTGCTCGTGGGTGACCACCTTGGGGATCTTCAGAACGAAGCGGAAGTCGGGGCTGGTCTGCTCGGCCCAGGACGCCACCGTTTCGCGGGTGGGCGTCGCGTAGAAGGTGGTGTTGCCCTCGACGGCGGTGCACCACCCGGCGTAGGCGCGCAGCCGCTCCGGCGGCGTGGCGGGGTGCGGCAGGAAGCGGCCCTGCCAGGACTTCAGGTTCCACATCGCGCAGCCGACGTGCAGGCGCATCGTCACTCACCCTCCTCGACGGACGACCACCGGTCATCGTGCACCACCCGGCTCAGCGGGCCGCGCCGCCGCCAGCCGTGCCGTTCCAGGTCGGGCACCTTCTCCAGGTGGGTGACCGGGCCGAGGCAGAGCCAGGCGACCGGGCGGACCCGGGCCGGGATGCCGAGCAGGTCGCGCAGGAAGTCCTCGCGGTAGAACGAGACCCAGCCGACGCCGAGGTTCTCCGCGGTGGCGGACAGCCACAGGTTCTGAATGGCCAGGCAGACCGAGTAGAGGCCGGCGTCGGCGATGGCGTGCCGGCCGAGGACCGCGGGGCCGCCGCGTTCCGGGTCGTAGGTGACCACGACCGACAGGCTCGACTCCAGCACCCCGTCGATCTTGATGCGGGCGAAGCGTTCCGCCGCCTCGCCGTCGAGGGTCGCGGCGAAGACGTCCCGTTCGGTACGGACGTGCTCGTGGAACGCAGTCCTCACAGCCTGCGAGCGGATCACGATGAAGTCCCACGGCTGGGAGAGCCCGACGCTGGGGGCGGCGTGCGCGGCGGTCAGGATCCGGTCGAGGGTGTCGTCCGGGATCGGCGCGCCGGTGAACTGGCCGCGCACGTCCCGCCGGCGGTGAATGACCTCATACAGGTCGTTGATCATGTGCAGGGACGTTACCGGGCAGCCCGAACGCCTCCGCCACCTGCTCGTAGAGCTGATCCTCGGTGAGGCCCGGCGCAGGCCGCAGCGCGCGCAGGCCGAGCCGGGCGGTCTCGGCGACGAGGCGGTCGACGAACATCCGGTCGCGTTCGGCCATGTTGCGCACGGCCCGGGGCGGGTCGCTGGTCTGGTTCGGGATGGTCCAGGTGAAGCCGCGGGTGTCCAGCGCGGCCCGGCGGAAGCCGGCCGTGGGCAGCAGCCAGATCGCCCGGCGCAGGTCGGCGAGCAGCGGGGCCACCAGGTGCGGCAGCAGGCGGAAGCCCTCGACGACCACGGGTGCGCCGGCCGGCATCCGCAGCAGGTCCTCGACGATCAGGTCGAAGCCCTCGCCCCGGAACCAGGGGAAGGTCTCCAGCATCTCCTCGGGCGTGCGGGTCACCCACCGCTCGTCCATGGTCATGGCTTTGAACCGCGCGACGTACGGCGTGGTCAGCACCGCCCCGTGCGCGCGCATCGTGTCGTCGGTGGAGTAGCGCAGCATGCCGTGGCGTTCGGCGAGCCGGGCGGCCATCGTCGACTTGCCGCCACCGGGGCCGCCGCCGATCCAGTGGACGTGCCGCAGCCGGTCGCGCAGGCTCATGCCAGCAGGCGTGCGGTCAGCTCGTCCGGGCGGCTGAGCGCCACGAAGTGCCCGCCCGGCACCGTCTCCGTCGCCAGCCCGAGCCGGTCGCGGGCCACCCGGGCCTGGAAATCCGGCGGGAAGAACCGGTCAGCGGCGCCGGCGATCACCCGGGTCGGCACGTCCGGCCAGGCGCCGAGCGGCCACGGCTCGTCGAACGCGGTGCTCGTCTCCGGACGTCCGTTGGCGCGGGCCTGGGCGGCGAGGTGCGGGGGAACGTCGTGGTAGAAGAACTCGTCCTCGTCGAAGTCGTCGCTCAGCTCGGGAACGGCCGCGCCGTGCCCGGTGGCGACGCCCCACTGGTGGCCGGTCTCGCCGGGCGCCGGGATCATCGCGTTGACCAGGATCAGCGCCGACACCGGCAGGCGGTCGCAGGCCAGCGGCGCGCTGAGCCCGCCCATCGAGTGGGCGACCAGCACCACGTCGCGGGCGCCCGCGGCGGCCTCGGCGATCACCTGCGCGTAACGGGTGAGGCCGGCGGTCTCGTCGGCGGCGGGCAGGTCGACGCCGATCACCTCGTGGCCGTGGGCGCGCAGCCGCTCGCCCACCAGATGCCAGTCCCAGGCGTTGCCGCCGGCGCCGGGCACCAGGACGAACGTCACCGCCGGACCGTTCCCGTAGAGGCACGGGCGACCAGGGCCGGCACGAACGACGCCTGCTCGTGCACGTGGTCGGGGTTGGTGGCCTCATCGAGGACGAGGCGCGCCGCCGTACGCCCGAGCTCCTGGCGTGGCTGCCGCACCGAGGTGAGGGGAACCGCCGCGGCAGCGGCGAAGTCGATGTCGTCGAAACCGACGATCGCCAGATCGTCGGGAACGCGCAGCCCGGCGGTGACCGCGTGCTGGAGCAGGCCGAGCGCGAGCAGGTCGTTGGCGCAGAAGGCGGCCGTCGGCCGGCGGCGGCTGGGCAGGCCGGCCAGGCGTTCCCCGGCGGAGCGGCCCTCGCCGGCGGTCATCGCCTCGGTCGGCAGGTGGACGAAGTCCTCCTCGGCCATGCCGAACTCGCGCCAGACGTCGCGGGCGCCCTGCAGCCGCTCGCGGACCTGGCCGATGCTGGACGGCCCGCCGACGAACGCGACCCGCTGGTGACCGCGGTCGAGCAGGTGCTCCACCGCGATCCGGCCGCCGAGCACGTCGTCGACGGCGACCGAGCAGTGGTCGCCGCCGCTGCTGAGCCGGTCCACCATGACGAACGGGATGCCGCGCCGGGCGATCTCGGCCAGGTGCGGCGCGTCCGGGTCGACCGGGGTGATCAGGATGCCCTGGACCCGCTGCTGGACGAGCCGGTCGAGGTGTTTGGCCTCGCGCTCGACGCGGCTGTTGCTGTTGCAGACGAACAACGACAGGTCGGCGGCCTCGGCGGCGGTCTCGATGCCCTCGGCGACGTCGTGGAAGAACGGGTTGCCGCCGTCGAGCATCACGTAGGCCAGGGCGCGGCTGGTGCCGGCGCGCAGCTGGCGGGCGGACTCGTTGCGGATGAAGCCGAGCTCGGCCATCGCGCGCTCGACCCGCTCGCGGGTGGCGGCGCTGACCACCGACGGCCGGTTGAGCACGTTGGAGACGGTGCCCAGGGAGACGCCCGCGGCGGCGGCGACGTCCTTGACCGACGGGGCGCGGCCGTTGCGGGACTGCTGGCTCACCGGGCCTCTTCTCCTTGAAACGTCATATCGGATGATAAACCATGCGTGCGGCGTTGGTTACCCACACAGGACCACAGGTGAGTGAAACATTTCAAGGCTTACCGGGTCCGATCGTGATGACGTCCGATCAATGCCCGAGGACGGCTCGCGCAGTGTACCGGGATGTATACCGTTGCCCCGTGAGCACACCGCCGCAGCCGCCCCGCACCGACGTGGTGCACGAGCGGCTGCGCGACGCCATCCTCTCCGCCGAGCTGCGCCCAACCACCGCCTGGTGGAGAAAGAGATCGCCGACTGGCTGGAGGTGAGCCACAGCATCATCAGGGCCGCCCTGGCCTGTCGTGACCGCGCGTGTGGAGCACACCCACCTGTTCCCTGGCGCGTTCATCCACCTGTCTTCGGGTGGCGGCCCGCTGACCCTGCGGTTCTCCGACGGCGTCGAGGTGGCGGCGGAGTTCCTCGGCGACAGCCTGGCGGTCGAGGCCTACACGACCGCCGCCGGGGCGGCGATCCCCGCGAAGGTGTGGGCGGTCAAAGACCGAACCCCGCAGCTGGTCCGGCTGGGTGCCCGCCTCCCCGCCTAACCCTTCGTGGTACGAAGTTCGCGCCCGTGTTCACCGCCGGCACCCGCCACGGTGGGGATTCTGGGTCCGCTCCGCGGCGCAACTTCACACAGTGAGCTGCATGCCCTACGGCCGCGTGTGCCCGGCCGTCGCCCATCCCAGTAATGCGGGACCCGAAAGCCGCACGCCCTACGGCCGTGCGGGCTCGGCCGTCGCCCACGCCGGTGATGTGGCTGGTTTGGCTGGGCGTGGGGAGATCGGGTCGGCATCGCGGCGCAACTTCGCGCGGTCGCTCGGGCAGCCGGTCGGTGTGGGGTGTTTGGGTTGGGCCAGCGGCGCAACCCCACACGGTTAGCCGGCTGGAGTGGGGAGGTTGCGGTGCGGGCCGCGGGGGTCGAAGAACGGGCCGACGCCGAGGCTCTCGTAGGAGGCGACGGCCTCTACCGAAGGGCTCGCCGTACCTGGAGTTCGAGGTGCCCGACCCGCTCGCCGCGGAGGCGGAAGCCGCGGGCCGAGGGATCGGCGTGATCGCCCGCGGCCTGAGCCGGCGCTCCGGCGGCCGGGTGACGATCTCGACGGCGTGCCGCGGCGCGCCTCAGATCACGGCGATGTGCGCGGCGACGATGCGCCAGCCGTCCTCGTACGCCCAGGTGCGGGTGTAGCGCATCCGGGCGGCGAACGGGGCGCCGCCGAACGTGCCGCGCACCGTGCCGGTGAAGAAGGTGACCCCGGTGCTGCCGACGACCAGCGACTCGAGGGCCTCCTCGACCAGCTCGTCGACGACCGACGTGCCGGACCGGTAGGCGTCCAGGTCGTCCTGCTTGCGGTAGTGGGCGCCGTCCGGGCCGACCGCGATCAGGCGGTCGTCGAGCAGGCGGTCCAGCTCGTCGACGTCGCCGGCACGCTGCGCGGCCTGCAATCGCCGCTCCGCGGTCAGAAGTTCGGCTGCCAGATCTCTTTCGGCCATGCGCCCACCTTACGGAGGCGACCAAAGTCGCCGCGGCCGTAGACTCCCGGCCGCAGATCCCGGCCTTGATCCGATCGTACGGTCGTCGCATGCGAAACGAGGTGCGGCGAGTTCCTGGGCCCACTGATCCGGCAAGGCGGGCACTGGGGCCGGACCTGGCACGCGGCTTCATGCTGCTGTTCATCGCGCTGGCCAACACCCACTACTTCCTGCGCGCCCCGTCGGTGTTCGGCGGCTATCCGCAGGGCGGTTCAGCCGTCGACTCGGCGGTGGTGTGGCTGCTGACGACGTTCGTGGACGGGCGGGCCTTCCCGATGTTCGGGTTGCTGTTCGGCTACGGGGTGGCCCAGATCGTGCGCCGGCAGCACGAGCGCGGCGCTTGGGGCGTACGCCGTCTGCTCTGGCGCCGCAGTGCCGTGCTGATCGTGGTCGGCCTGGCCGACGCCCTGCTGTTCTTCGTCGGCGACATCCTGGCGGCGTACGGCGTGCTGTTGCTCGTCGGGGTTTGGTTGATCTTCTGGAGGGACCGCTGGCTGTTCGTGGTGGCCGTGGCGTTCCTGGCGCTGAACGCGCTGCCGAGCGCCGACCTGTCCACGATCAGCCGGGCCGGGCCGGACCCGGCGATGCTGTCGCCCGATCTGGTCGCGCAGGTCAGCGACCGGCTGCCGGCGGCGCTGGTGATCGCGGCGCTGGGGCCGATCGGGTTCCTGTGCCCGTTCGTGCTGGGCCTGTGGGCCGGGCGGCGGCGCATCCTGGAGCGGCCCGGACAGCATCGGCGGCTACTGACCGTGGTGGCGGCCGGCGGCATCGGGGCGGCCGTGCTGGGTGCCCAGCCGATCGCGCTGCTGCTGACCGGTGTGACCGGCGCGCCGGATCAGCAGACCCTGGAGTGGCAGGCGGCCTTGCACAGCACGGCCGGCACGCTCGGCGGTCTCGGCTATGCGGCCCTGCTCGCGCTGCTGGCGGTGCGCCTGGGCACGCGGCGCGGCCGGCTGACCGAGGCGATCGCGGCGACCGGCCAGCGGTCGATGACCTGCTACCTGGTGCAGTCGGTGACGTGGGCGGTGGTGTTCACCCCGTATCTGCTGGACCTGTCCGGCACGCTGAGCGTGACCGGCACGGCGCTGCTGGCGGCGGCCACCTGGGCGGGCACGGTGTGGCTCGCCGACCGGATGCGGCGGTCCGGGCAGCGCGGCCCGTTCGAGACGCTGGTGCGGCGGGTCAGCTACGGGCGGTCATACGCCGGTGGCAACGGCCTCACCGAGGCAAAGCAGCATGCAGCCGATGGCGACCTGCAGGCGGCGGTGCACGACCGGCCGGGTGACCAGCGACCGGCCACGGTCGACGAGCCAGGTGAACAGCAGGTACCAGGCGCCGGTGACGGCGTCCCAGAGCAGGCCGAGGGCGACGCTGGAGAGGAACACCGGCCCGTCGGCGGGGACGAACTGCGGCAGCAGCGAGACCGCGAACATCCCGGCCTTCGGGTTGCCCAGGTTGGTGGCGAGCCCGGTCGTGTAGGCCCGCCCGCTCCGGGTGGCACCCGGCGCCGCGGCAGGCCGGCGCAGTGACACCAGGGTGCTGACGCCGAGCCCGGCCGGCACGATCCCGCCGGCGATGCGCAGCAGCGTGGAGGCGTGCGGGTTGGCCAGCAGCACCGCGGACAGCCCAGCGGCCGCCGCGGTGGTCCAGATCATCAGGCCGGTGCAGATGCCGGCGATGGCCGCCCAGGCGCGGCGCCGGCGGCCGTCGAGCTGCGCATCGGCGCCTTCACCGCCGCCGCCCTGCACGTGCTGCGCGCGGTGACGGCCGCCGGCACCGGCGCCACTCCCCTGGTCGGCGCGTTCCTGCGGCTGCTGCACGACGTCGCGGCCGACGTCGCTACGGCCTGGCGGTCACACGCGGAGCCGGACGACGGCTGAGGCGGTCAGCGTTCGCAGTTGGTCACGGTGTCGACGGCGGTGTGCCAGCACTCGTCGCCGGCCGGGCCGTTGGTGCCGCCGTCGAGGGAGTCCGGGAGTTCGGGGGCGTCGACGGCCGACAGCCAGTCGTCGCCGGCGTCGCCGTAGATTCGGTCGCGGCCCTCGAGACCGATCAGACGGTCGTTGCCCGCGCCACCGCGGATCAGGTCGTCGCCCATATTGCCGTAGATCGCGTTGGCGGCGGCGTTGCCGTAGATCGCGTCGCTACCACCGCCGCCGTAGACGTCCTCCACGTCGGCGCCGACGGTGTCCCGCTCGCCGGAGCGGCCGTCGTTGCGGGGAGTTCCGGTCAGGTCGACGGTGACGGCGCGCTCGTACAACCCGTAGCTGACAACGTCGACACCGTCGCCGCCGAGCAGGACGTCGGCCCAGGTGCCGCTCGAGTAGTCGTCGCCGACGAGGTAGTCCTCACCGGCGCCGCCGTCGAGGTGGTCGGCGCCCTGTTCGCCGAGCACGATGTCCTTGCCGGCCTGGCCGAACAGCCGGTCGTTGCCGCTGTCGCCGTCCAGGTAGTCGTCGCCGTCGCCGGCGTACACCACGTCGTTGCCCGGCCCCGCGAAGATCCGCTCGCGGCCGGCGCCGCCGGAGATCCGGTCGTGGCCGGTGCCGCCGGAGAACCAGTCGTTGCCGGCGCCGCCGGACAGCCGGTCGGCGCCGGTGCCGCCGTGCAGCCGGTCGTCGGCCGAGCCGCCGGTCAGGACGTCGGCGGCGCTGCCACCCTCCGCGTTCAGCGGGATGCCGGTGCGGTTGGTCACCGAGTCGGCCCGGTCGTAGGTGTGCACCCGCACCTGGGTGGGGACCGTCCGCAGGGTGCAGCGGACTCGGGTCCGGTCGCCCTTGACCTGCTTGCAGCCCTTGCCGGCCCGGATCGCCATCCGGTCGTCGATCGTGACGGTGCGGCCGGAGCGGGTGACGACGACCCGGTTCTGCTTGCCGGTGGCCGCCCTGTACTGCACCTTCGAGCGCTCCGTGACGGAGACGACGCCGGTCGACGCGGCCAGCGCGGACGGCGCGCCCGCCACACCGACCGAGACGGTGGTGAGCAGGGTGACGCCGACGCGGGTCAGCCAGAGGGAACGAGACATCACGGGGGTCCTTCCAGGGTCACAGGTCGCCGGCGAACCAGGTCAGCGCGTCACCGTGGGCTCGCGCCCAGGCCAGCGGTTTGCCGTCGAGAGCCAGGACGTTGTGCAGCGTCTCGTCGGGCGGGTGGGGCAGGTCGTCGTAGGGTAGGACGGCGGGGTTCTCCACGGCTATCCAGTGAGCGGGCAGATCGCGTACCAGATTGGTGAAGGCCCGCCGGCGTGCCACCGGAACCTGGTAGAGCACCGAGGTGTGGAAGACGACCAGGGTGGCGCCGGCCGGCGCCCGCGCGGCCAGCGCGGGCAGGTCGTCCACCAGATCGCCGCGCAGCAGCAGCGGCGGGTCGGCGGC
>NZ_JBEZZB010000167.1:0-22442 GCF_040638955.1 Actinoplanes sp. NPDC024001 | reverse complement strand
CCGGCGGGTTCGCCGGCGCCCTCCACCCCCGCGCCGGCCCCGTCCACCAGCACCTCCCCGGCGCCTGCGCCCGACACCACCGCCCCCACGGTCGGCAAGGTCGGCGCGAGCCCGTCGGCGCTGGAGGGGGAGGACTGCCGCTACGGCAACCGCACCAGCACCGTCTCGGCCACCGTCACCGACGACGAGAGCGGCCCGGCCGCGCTGAAGGTCAGCTTCCGCTACACCGTGGCCGGGGCCACCTCGACCGTCGCGATGGACTCCACCGGCCGGGGCGTCTTCCAGGGCACCCTCGGTCCGCTGCCGATGCCGAGGACGGCCACCCGCGTCGCGATCTCCGTCGTCGCCGTCGACGCCGCCGGCAACTCGGGCCGGTCGGCGTCACCGGCGTACGTGAGCCTCGACAACCTCTGCACCCCCGGTTAGGAGCCCGACGTGGAGGAACGTCCCGGCGACCGGCGTATGCCGCCGCCCACCGACCCGTGGGCCACCGTCGACCGGACGGTCCCCACCGTGCACCTCGGCGACACCGACTCCACCGTGCACCTCGGCGACACCGACCCGACCGTGCACCTGCAACCCACCGCCCCGACCGTGCGCGTCGAGCCGGAGATGCGCTTCGGCCCGGGCGTGCCGGTGCCCCCACCGGCCAACCCCGGCTGGCCGGCGCCCGCCGCGACCGCGCGCCCACGCCCGCTGTGGCGGCGGCTCGTGTCCGTGCTCTCCGGCCTGCTGACCCTCGCGCTCGTCGTCGTGGTCGGCCTCTACCTGTGGCAGCGGCTCAGGCCGCTCGAGGTGCAGAGCGCCACGGTCACCGTGCCCCGGCCGGCCGGGAACCGCTGCGACGTCACCGTCGACGTGGTCGCCACCGTGCGCACCAACGGCCGCAGCGGCGTGATCCGCTATCAGTGGTTCCGCTCCGACGCGGCACCCACCGCCGTGCTCACCGAGCAGATCGGCAGCGGCCAGCGCACCGCGACCCTCACCCTCAGGTGGACGTTCACCGGCGTCGGCACCACCACCGAGACCGCCACCGTCAACATCATCGAGCCGACGCCGGTGCAGGCCGGCACCCGAGTCGGCTACCGCTGCCGGCGCCGCTGACCCGGCGGGACCCGGCCAGCAGATCGATCAGCCGGGCCATCCCGCCGGCCCGGGCCGCGCCGCGGAACGCCTCCACCAGCTCGTCGCGGCGCGCCGCGTCGACCACGGTGTGGCGCTGCTCGGTCAGATGCCGGCGGGCCCGCAGCGCCAGCTGCCGCGCGGCGCTCTCGGTGAGACCGAGCAACGCGCCGATCTCCCGGAACGGATAGCCGAACGCCTCCCGCAGCACGTAGACGGCGCGTTCGGCCGCGGACAGCCGCTCCAGCAGCAGCTGAACGGCGACCCGCAGGGCTTCGCCGCGTTCCGCCTCGAGCGCCGGATCATCGGCGTCCATCGGCAGGTCCGGCAGCCACCCGTCCACGTTGACCTCGCGCCGGGCGTAGGCGGAAGTCGCCACGTTGAGGGCGAGCCGGGTCGTGACGGTCACCAGGAACCCGGCCGGGTTGTGGACCTGGGCCCGGTCCGCGCCCTGCCAGCGGACCCAGACGTTCTGGACGACGTCCTCGGCGTCGGCCGCGCGGCCCAGCATCTGGTAGGCGATCCCGAACAACTGGGAACGGACACTGACGAAGTCCGCAATCGCCTCGGGCTCGACGGGACCGGTCGACGTACGCATGACGCTCTCCTCCGCTCGCGGTGCCTCAGATGAAGGCAGCGTCGCCCGGGCGGGAGGGCACTCGAATCCGCTGACTCGCCAGCCGGACTGGCTAGTGGCGGGGCAGCGCGACTGGCCGGTGAGCCGATATCCTCCGATCACACTGCCGTGATCGACGGGAGCGCTGGGTGCGACATGACCACCGAGCTTCAGACCCACTGTGATCAGCTGCGGGCGTTGCACCGGCCGGGAGACCCGCTCCTGCTGCCGAACGCCTGGGACGTCGCCACCGCCAAGGCCGTGGTCGCCGCCGGTTTCCCGGTGGTCGCGACCACCAGCGGCGGCGTGGCCGCGTCGCTGGGATATGAGGATCATGAGCGGGCGCCGGCCGGCGAGATGTTCGCCGCCGCCGCGCGGATCGCCCGGGGTGTCGAGGCGCCGGTGACCGTCGACGCCGAGGCCGGCTACGGCATGGAGCCGGCCGAGCTGGTGGCCGCGTTGCGGGCGGCGGGCGCCGCCGGCTGCAACCTGGAGGACACCGATCACGCCGCCGGCGGCCTTCGTGACGCCGGCCGGCAGGCCGACTGGCTCGCCGCGGTGCGCCAGGCCGCGGCGCAGGACGGCTACCGGCTCGTCATCAACGCCCGGATCGACACGTTCGTCGGCCCGTTCCTCGCCGGGTCCGGCCCCGGCGCGCAGCAGGAGCTCGTCGCCGACGCGGTGCGCCGCGCGAACGCCTACCTGGCGGCCGGCGCCGACTGCGTCTTCCCGATCGTGCTGTGCGAGACCGAGGCGCTGCGCCGCTTCATCGCCGAGGTCGACGGCCCGGTGAACGTTCTCCGCCTGCCGCAGACACCACCGCCGGCCGAGCTGGCCGCGCTCGGCGTGGCCCGGGTGAGCTGGGGATTCCTGCTGCACAGCGGCGCGATGGCGCACTACACCGATCAGCTCGCCGCCCTGCGCCGATGAGGGACTGGCGAGCTGTGCTGGCGTGATGGCGGACTCGAACCCACCCCGTGGCGCGTGACCCTGTCGGGACACGTACCAGAAAGGGGTTTTCGATGTTCACGGGTAAATCAACGGTCCGGCGGGTGCTGTCGCTCGGATCCGTGCTCGCCGTCGCGCTGCTCGCGCTCAGCACGTCGCCCGCCGGCGCCGGGTCGCCGGCCCACCAGCGGCCGCGCCCGACCGTCGTGCTGGTGCACGGCGACTGGGCCGACGCCTCGTCCTGGACCGGCGTGATCGAACGTCTGCAGCGCAAGGGCTATCCGGTGCTCGCTCCACCCAACCTGCTGCGCGGACCGGCGACGGACGCCGCCTACCTGGCCGCCTACCTGCGGACCGTTCCCGGCCCCATCGTGCTGGTCGCCCACTCCTACGGCGGGTTCGTCGCGACCAACGCGGCCACCGGCAACACCGACGTCAAGGCGCTCGTCTACATCGACGCGTTCCTGCCGGACGAGGGCGAAGTCCTCGGCGCCCTCGCGGCGGAGGGCTCGTGCATCACCGACAGCGCGTTGCAGCAGGTGCCCTACGACGGGGGAGTGGACCTGTACCTGCGGTGGGAGGCGAACGGCGCCTACCCCGGCTTCAGCAGGTGCTTCGCCAACGGGGTCGACCGGGACCGGGCCGCCGTGCTCGCCGCCACGCAGCGGCCCGCGGCGTACGCACAGTTCGGTGAGCCGTCCGGGCCGCCGGCGTGGCGGACGATCCCGTCGTGGTCACTCATCGGAACGCAGGACCAGGTGATCCCGCTCGCCCTGCAGGAGAAGATGTCCCAGCGGGCCGGCGCCCGCATCACCCGCGTCAAGGCCGGCCATCTGACCCCCGTCACGTCTCCCGACGAGGTCACCCGGGTGATCCTCGCCGCGGTCGACGCGACCAGAGGCTGACCCGGTGCTCTAGACGGCGCGCAGCCGGCTCTCCGGAAGACGGCCGAGCTGGCTGCGCGACGTGATCTCCAGCTTCGTGAAGACCTTGCCCAGGTGGTACTGCACCGTCCGGGGACTGATGAACAGCTGGGCGCCGATCTCCGGGTTGGACAGGCCCTCCCGGGCGAGCCGCGCGATCTGCCCCTCCTGCGGGGTGAGCAGGTCATGGGTGTCGACGGTGCGGCGGCGCGCGGCGCCGCCGGTGGCCTGCAGCTCACGGTGGGCACGTTCGGCGAAAGCCGCGGCCCCGGTACGGCTGAACATGTCATGCGCGGTCCGCAGCTGCTCGCGTGCGTCGACGCGGCGGTTCTCCCGGCGCAGCCACTCGCCGTAGACCAGGTGCGCGCGGGCGAGATGGACGGCGACGCGACTGCGGGTGAGCCGTTCGATCGCCTCCCGGTAGCAGGATTCCGCCGCCTCGCCGTCGCTCAGCAGGCCCCTGCACCAGGCCTGCACGCCGTGCGCCCAGTCCGTACCGGCCGCGTTCGTGCGTTCCTCGAGTTGCCGCAGGGCCGCCGCGGCCTCGTCGACGGCACCGCTGCGCACACCCGCCTCGACCAGCTCGATCAGGGCGAAACCGTAGATGCCCAGGTCGTCGTACTCACCCGCCGTGCGGGCGCTGACCAGGGCGTCCTCGTAACGGCCCAGACCGTTGAACAGCACCGCGGTCGCGTAGCCGTGCCCGCCGACCCCGCGGCCCTCACCGCGCGCGAGGACGTGTTCGAGGCCCCAGGTCGCGTACTCCAGAGCCTCGACCTCGGCGCCGCGCCACACGGCCAGCTGCAACGAGGAGAACCGCACCGGGGCGTTGCCGGTGGCGTCGGTGATCGCGATCGACTCCTCGGCGAGTGACTCGGCCACCGCGAACTCTCCCGCGTACAGGTGCACCGCGGCGAGGTTGCCCAGCGCCAGGGGCAGCATGATGAGCGCGCCGGCGTCACGGCACAGCCGGATCGCGCGGGTCGCCACGTCATGCCACATCTGGTAGTCCCACAGGTCACCGGCGACCAGCCAGGGCAGCCAGAACCAGCGCATCATCTCGTCCGGATCGCCGCCGGCGCCCGGCCCGAACGCCTGCAGCGCCCGCCGCAGCGGCGCCACACCCGCGACGTAACCGTCGGTGAACCGCGTCGCCAGACCGTCCAGGAGCAGGTCGATCGGTCGCGGCGGGCCGGGCGCGTCCGGCCCGCCGCGGGCGGCCACGGCCACCTCGCGCGGCCCGATCCGCTCGTTGAGGCGTCCGGCGAAGATGGCGGCGCCCAGAGCCTCCAGGTACGCCTCCCGCGCCGCACCGTGGTCGAGTGGCGCCAGCCGGTCGGCCGCGTCGAGCAGCAGCGGCGGCGCGTCGCTGCCCCGCCGCAGGGCGAACGCGATCTGGGCGCGCAGGCGGACGAGCCGGGCACGCTGCAGGTCGTCCAGAGGGCACAACCCGGCGACCGCCAGCAGCTTGTCGGCCGCGTCCGGCGCACCCGACTCGAACGTCGCCTTCGCCGCGGTGAGCGCCCGCTGGCCGCGGCGCACCGGATCCGGGGTCAGCTCGGCCGCCCGTTCCAGGAACGCGGCCGTCGCGGCGATCCCCCCACGCTGCGCCGCCCGCCCCGCCGACAGCTCCAGCTCCGCGGCGATGCCCTCGTCCGGGGTGGTGGTGGCGTGGGCGCGGTGCCAGGCCCGGCGATCCGGGTCAGCCGCCGGATCGGTCGCCTCGGCGAGGGCCCGGTGCGCCCGTTCCCGTTCGGGCAGGGTCGCGGTGCCGTAGATCGCCGAGCGCACCAGCGGATGACGGAACCGGACCCGGCCGCGTACGTCGATCAGGCCCGCGGACTGGGCCGGCGCCAGAGCGTCCGCACCCAGCCCGAGCAGGGCGGCCGCGCGCCAGAGCAGCGCCGCGTCACCCACCGGGTCCGCTGCCGCCGTCAACAGCAGCTGCCGGGTCTGCGCGGGCAGCGAGTCGAGGCGGCGCAGGAAGCTCTGCTCGATCCGGTTGGCCAGCGGCGACGTGTCGAGCACGCCGAAACCGCCGGCCAGCTCGGTCGGGGTCAGGCTCTGCGGCAGCTCGAGCAGGGCGAGCGGGTTGCCGCGGGACTCGGCGACGATGCGGTCGCGGACGAGCTCGTCCAGGCGGCCGGGCAGCGCCGCGTCGAGCAGCGCCCGCGAGTCGGTGTGGCCGAGCCCCTCGACCATCAGTTCGGGCAGCCCGGCCAGCTCCGGGACGTTGCTCGGCTCGCGGACCGCGAAGACCAGGGCGACCGGCTCGGCGAGCAGGCGGCGGGCGACGAACGCCAGCGTCAGCGCCGAGGCCCGGTCCAGCCATTGGGCGTCGTCGACCACCCAGAGCAGGGGCTGCTCCGCGGTCACCGCCGACAGCAGACCGAGCACACCCAGACCGACGACGAACCGATCCGGTGGCGGCGCCGCGCTCAGACCGAACGCGGCTGCCAGCGCGTCACGCTGCGGTCCGGGCAGCCGCTCACGCCGATCGAGCAGCGGGGCGCAGAGCTGGTGCAGGCCGGCGTAGGTGAGCTCCATCTCGTACTCGTGCCCGGCCGCCCGGGCGACGCGAAAGCCGGCGGCGTTGCGCACGAGATGGTCGAGCAACGCCGATTTGCCGACCCCGGCCTCGCCGCGCATGACCAGCACCCGGCTCTGACTCGCCCGCACGCTCGTGAGCATCTGTTTCAGGGCGCCGCGTTCGTCGTGCCGATCACGAAACGGTGGGCTCGTGGACATCGTTTCGGACGCTATCCCCGCCGCCGAACAGCGTCAATCGGCTTGATCGGTCGTGCTTGCGAGCCCGCGGTCAGGGCTTTCGTGCCACCGCTCCGTAGGCGTCCAGCCATTCAGCCGCACCGTCCGGGCGCCAGTGGGTGATCTGCACCAGGCCCGGCTCCACCATCTGCAGCCCGTCGAACAGGCTGCCGATGGCGTCCGGGCTGCGCAGGATGTACGGCACGCCGCCGCTCTGGGCCAGCCGTTCGGCCCCTTCGACCACCGCCGCGGTGGTGTCGGTCCCGTCCCACAACACCAGGTAGCTGCCGGACGGCGTCGCCGCCATCACCCGGTTCACGATGGACGACACCACCTCGAGGTCCGGCTCGTAGCCGAGCACACCCATGAACATGACGCCGATCGGCTCGGAGAAGTCGAGCACCTTCCGTGCCTCGGCGAGGATCCGCTCCGGCTCGTGGTAGTCGGCGTCGACATGGACGGTGCGGCCGCCGTCGGCCGTCTGCGCCATCAGGGCGCGGGCGTGCACCAGCACGAGCGGGTCG
The DNA here is from genome assembly GCF_040638955.1 of Actinoplanes sp. NPDC024001. NCBI lineage: Bacteria > Bacillati > Actinomycetota > Actinomycetes > Micromonosporales > Micromonosporaceae > Actinoplanes > Actinoplanes sp. NPDC024001. The sequence continues at coordinate 15,543 of NZ_JBEZZB010000167.1, read as the reverse complement.
TTGTCCACGTACACGACCCGCGATTGTGGCGCGACCGCCTGAGCGACCTCATGGGTGTTCTGCATGGTCGGCAGTCCGGTGCCGATGTCGAGGAACTGCCGGATCCCGGCTTCGGCGGCGAGATAGCGCACGGCGCGGATCAGGAACTGCCGGGACTGCTTGGCCATCAGCACGATCTCGGGGTAGACCTGGGCGACTCCGTCACCGGCGGCCCGGTCCGCGGCGAAGTTGTCCTTGCCGCCCATCCAGTAGTTCCAGATTCGTGCCGCGTGCGGCACGTCCGGCTGAAGCTGAACCGAGTTGAGATCATCCGTGGACGCCATGCGGCCGTTGTACGGGAAGCGCCCCGGATCCGCAAGTGTCGATGCCGCGCCGTGGCCGCGCCGTCCGGTCCACACCGGCATGTCTCCCTCCGCGTGACCCTCGCGCGAACCCGCGCGAGGCATGCGCGTGGTGCGCGGGACGCCGCCTCACTAGCCTGACGTCATGCAGCGGCCGTGGCCGCTCACCGGCCGGGACGAGGAGCTGCGCAGGGCCGCGGCGGCGATCCGGCCCGGTGCGGCGGGGATCGTGGTGGCGGGCCCGGCCGGGGTCGGCAAGACCCGGCTCGCCCGCGAGGCACTGGCGCACCCGGCTGCCCGGCACCCGAGCGTCGTCTGGGCTCACGGCAGCACCGCCGCCCGGCCGTTCCCCCTCGGCGCGTTCGCCGGCCTGCTCGACATCGCGGCCGGCGACGCCGCCGAGACCATCGGCGCGGCGCTCGGCCGGCTCGCCCGGCAGCAGCCGCTGGTCCTGGCCGTCGACGACGCGCACCTGCTCGACGAACACTCCGCGATCGTGCTGCACCGCGTCGTGGTGCGCCGCCTGGCACCCGTGATCGTCACCCTGCGCACCGGCGAGCCGGCCCCCGACACCGTGACGTCGCTGTGGAAGGACGACCACCTCGAACGCCTCGACCTGGCCCCGCTGGACGCCGCCGACACCACCGGCCTGGTCGCCCGGGTCCTCGGCGGCCCGGTCGACTCGGCCTCCGCGCACCGCCTGTGGACCCTGACCGAGGGCAGCCCGCTGTTCCTGCGGCACCTGCTGGCCGGGGAGGTGTCCGCGGGCCGGTTCACCCCGGCCTCCGGCATCTGGCGGTGGACCAGCGAACCCGCGATCTCCCCGCAGCTCGCCGGCCTGCTCGACCGCGAGATCGGCGGCCTCGCCCCGCCGGTGCAGGACGTCGTGGACCTTGTCGCCCTGGCCGAGCCGCTGGCGATCCCGGCACTGTCCACGCTGACCTCGCCCGCGGACCTCGAGGAGGCCGAGAACCGCGGCCTGGTACGCACCGACGGGCTGGTCGCCCGGCTGGCACACCCGCTGTACGGCGAGGTCCGCCGCACCGCCATGGGCCGGCTGCGCGCCCGCCGGCTGCGCGGCCTGGTGGCACGGACCCTGGACACGGCACCGGACCCGATTCCCCGGGCCGTGCTCACCCTCGACTCCGACCTGCCCCCGGACCCCGCCCTGTTCCTGCGCGCCGCCGAGGCCGCAACCCGCATGTACGACCTGCCGCTCGCCGAACGCCTCGCCGCCGCGGCCGCCGCCACCGGCGACCCCGGCGCCCGGCTGGTGCACGCCTCGACACTGTCCTGGCTCAGCCGCGGCGACGAGGCCGAAGCGATCTTCGCCGACCTCGCCGGGAGCGCCCCGGACGCCGGAACCCGCGCGATGGTGCACCTGCACCGCACCGGCAACCTGCTCTTCACCCTGGCCCGGCCCGACGCGGCACGCCGGGCGCTGGCCGCGGCCGAGGCCACCGGCGCCGCCCCGAAACACGTCGCCGCGATGTCGTTCGCCCTGGCCGCCGCCGTCGGCGAGCTCGCGCCGGTGCTGGCCCGCGGCCCGCAACTGATGAGCGACGAGCTGCCCGACGACCTGGCCCGCATCCTGGTGGCCTCGGCGGTGTCCGCGGCCGCCGCCGTCACCGCGAAGTCCGGGCTCCTCGACGAGGCCGCGGTGCTCGGCGGGCTCACCGCCGACCGGGTGCCCACCGTCATCCCCGGGTTCGGGCTCGCCGACTACCAGGTGCTCGGCCACCGCCTGGCCGGCACCCCGGAGCGGGGCGCCGAGCTGGCCCGCAGAATGCAGGCCGCGTCCGCCGACCTGCCCGGCCCGGCCCGGCTGATGGGGCTGGTCGTCGCCGGGCACGCCGCCCTCGCCGCGGGCCGGGTCCGCGACGCGCTGCAGCCACTGCGCGAGGCCTGGGCCGGACTGGCGGGCTCCGGGCACGAGTTCCGCTTCCGCTGCCGCACCCTGCTGGCGACGGCCCTGGCACAGACCGGCCGGCCGGCGCCGGCCGCCGCCCTGCTCGCCGGCATCGACGCCGGCCGGCACCCGGCCTACCGGATCTTCGTGCCCGACGACCTGCTGGCCCGGGCCTGGGCAGCGGCCGCCGAAGGATCGACGACCGAGGCACTCGGCCACGCAGCCGCCGCGGCCGGCTCCGCCCGCGAGATCGGCGCCCCGGCGTACGAGGTGATCGCCTGGCAGACCGCCGTCCAGTGGGGCGACGCCACCGTGGCACTGCCACGCCTGACAGCACTCGCCGAGCTGTGCCCGCGGGCCGCCCTGGCCTGCGCGCACGCCAGGGCCTGGGCCGACGAGGACAGCTCGGCGCTGCTGGAAGCCGCCGGCGCCTGGGCCCGGCTCGGTGACCTGGTCGCGGCCGGCGACGCGGGGGCCCAGGCTGCAGACGTGCACCGCCGGCGGGGACGCCAAGGGTCGGCCCTGTCCGCCGCGGCCCTCGCCGAGAAGCTGGCCGGCCAGTCCGGCGCCCGTACCCCGGCGCTGGCGATCGCGGCCCGGCCGCTGCCGCTGACCGCCCGCGAACGCGAGATCGTCGCGCTGGCCGCCCGCGGCCGGTCGAACCGGGAGATCGCCGAACGGCTGACCGTCTCGGTGCGCACCGTCGAGGGACACCTCTACCGCGCCGGCCTCAAACTCGGCGTCTCCGGGCGGGCCACCCTGGCGGACGTCTTCGAAGTCGAGTAGCCCACTACTCGCCGCGCCGCGGCCGCGCGGCCGCAGGCTGTTCCCAACAACCGTTGGGAGGAGCCATGGACACCATCCACGTCGCGCCCGGAGAAGGCCGGCACTACCCGATGATCGACGGCGACCACATCGCGAAGGCAGCGGTGAAGGACGCCAACGGCGCTTTCGAGGTCTTCGAGGTGGTCGCGCCGGCCGCACCGATGGCGCCCCCGCACGTCTCGCCGTGGAGCGGCGTGCTCTACCTGCTCGAAGGCCGGATCACCGCGATGGTCGACGGCAAGCCCTACGACGTGGAACCCGGCGGCCTGGTGGTGTTCCCGGCCGGCACACCGAGCACCTTCGAGGTCGTCGGCGAATCCGCCCGGTTCGTGGCGATCACCACCGGCGACGGCGCCGGGCGCTTCTTCGCCGACTTCGCCCGCTCGGTGCCGGCGGACCGCCCACCCCAGGACTCGATGGCCGCGATCCTGTCGGTGGCCAGCCGCCACGGCGTCGCGCTCGCGGACACCTGAGCCCAGCTGCAATCGCTGGGTGTCGCGCGCCGGCGAACCTACAGGCCGGTGACGGCCGCTTCGATCTTCTTCGCGCGTGACGGCTTGACGTTGCCCGAGACCCGGACCAGCACCGTGCCGTCCGCGCACAGGTAGTGCCATTCGGTGCCGAGGACCGGGTTGTCCTTCTGCAGGCCCTGAATGTAGTCGGAACGCCGCTTGGCAGCTTCGGCGTCGGCGAAGGCCTCGACCACCAGCCCGCGGTCGACGCTGTACGCGTCGGCGCCCGTGTCGCCGCCGGGCAGGTCGGCGGAGGCCCGCGACAGGTAGCCGTTGGGGCGGCCGAGCAGGTTGTTCGGGTCGGTGTCCTCGTCCTGAACCGCCGTCTTCGCCAGGCCGAGGCCGGCCGCCTTGAGCCGGGTGAGAACGGCACCCGCGTCGAGGGGCACGCTCGTCTCCTCGACCGGCGCCGCCGCTGAGGTAGCCGCGGTGACCGGCGCCGGCGTGCTGGTGACGGTTGCCGCCGGCCCCGCGTCCGAGGAGCACGCCCCCGCGGCGAGAAGCACGGACAGGGCGACGGCGGCAGTGAGGGGTCGGCGCATCCGCGCACCGTAGCCGAGACGCGGACAGCCGGATCGGCTGAGCCCCGCTCGGCCCATCAGCCGACGTCGAGCCCGTCAGACCTGGCCGACCAGGGTGTCCCCGACGGAGGCGATCACGCCGTCGACCGCGTCGTCGTCGATGCCCTCCAGCTCGATGATGAGCCGGTCCACGCCCACCTCGGCGTACCGGCGGACGGTGTCGAGGTCCGGCGGGCCGGGCGGGGTGAGAGTGATCTCCAACTCGCCGAGCTCCGCCGGGCGCTCCTCGCGGCGGGCCGCCTCGGCCAGCGCGCGCAGCGCCTGCCCGGTCTCGTCGACGTCCAGACCCCAGCCGTACCAGCCGCTCCCGTGCCGGACAGCCCGCCGGTACGCGGCGGCCGAATGACCTCCGACCACGATCGGCGGGTGCGGGCGCTGCACCGGCGACGGGTGCTGGACGACGCCCGAGAACGACACGAACCGGCCGTCGAACGACGGTGCGGCGTCCCACAGCGCACGCATTGCCGCCAGGTACTCATCCGTCCGGGCACCCCGCTCGGCGAGGGTCACTCCCATCGCGTTGAGCTCAGGCTCGACGTAGCCGGCCCCGACCGCGACGGTCAGCCGGCCGCCGGACAGCACGTCCAGTGAGGTGAGCTGTTTGGCCAGCAGCACCGGCTGGCGCTGCGGAAGCACGATCAGGCCGACCCCGAGGCGCACCCGGCTGGTCACGGCCGCCAGGTAGGTCAACGCGATCATGGCCTCGAGCCGGGGCGGGTTGCCCTCGCCGGCCGGAAGCGCGATGTGGTCGCCGACCCACAGCGACTCGAAGCCCGCCTCCTCCGCCATCCGGGCCCGCCGGGCCAGGACGGCGGGATCGACGTTGCGGTCGCGGTGCAGCCCGTACAGCCCGAACCTCATCCGATCAGCCACCTTCCGGTGTCCTCGTCGCCACTGTCCGATCAGCACAGTACGGGGAGGGTTCCACGAACGCACTGACCTCAGCGACGCGGGCCGGAGATCGGCTGGTCACCGCCTGCCGGCGCGGGGCTCCCGCGCAGATCGAGCAGGAAACCTCGCTGCCCGGCGTCGCGGCGATCGATCATCGGTACGCGCCGGTCGCCGCTGTGGCCGAGTCGCACAATGCGCTGCACCTTCCATGTCCGCACGGCACAGTCCCGCAGTTGCTCGCGCGGTTCGAAGAGCTCCGTGACGTAGTCCTCGGCGACGCAGAGCTGCCCTCGCACCCGGACCAGCGATCCCGCCGCCGGCGGTTCGCCGCGTGCGTGCGTCTCCAGCACGTAGAAGGCGATCCCGTACGCGCTCAGTGCCCAGCCATCAGCCCACTGGGACCGGGTCGCCAGCACTTCGCCGACGAGTTCGTATCCGATCCGCTTGCCGTCGCTCTCGATCTCGACGGCCGGCGCACCGCGGTCCGGCTCGCCCGCGGGCGCCCAGGACTGGCAGTCGATCTGCAACGCGAGGCGGGTCGTCGCGCCGACCGCGGTGGTGTAGCCGTCGCTGGCGACCATCCCACCGAACAGCAGCACGTCGCGCCAGGGCCCGTGCGCCGATCCCGTCATCGCATCCTGATTTCCTCGTCGCCCCGGACCGGACCGTGCCGGCCCCAAGATCGTATGACAACGGTTACGTTGGGTGGATGAGCGCCCAGCTGCCCAGCGGCGGCATCGAGGTTCTGCCCGGCGACCTCGACGCACTCGAATCACGCTGGGCGGACTGCTGGAAGCCGGGCGATGTCGCGCGGCGCCTGGCCGGCACCTCCGTGCCCTGGTACGTCGCGGCGGGCTGGGCCCTGGATCTGTTCCGCGGTGAGCAGACCCGCGCGCACCACGACATCGAGATCGGGGTGCCGGCAGGCCGGTTCCCGGAGATTCGGGATCGCTTTCCCGAGTTTGCTTTCGACGCGATCGGGACCGGCCGTATCTGGCAGTCACCGACGGCGCAGGTGCTCGACGCCACCTGGCAGACGTGGCTGCGTGAGCCATCGACCGGACGTTACCTGCTGGACGTCTTCCGGGAGAGGCACGACGGCGAGGTCTGGATCTGCCGGAGAGACGAGACGATCAGGCTGCCCTATGGCGAGATCATCCGGCACACCGGCGACCAGATCCCCTACCTGAGCCCTGAGCTCGTTCTTCTCTTCAAGGCCAAACACGTGCGGCCGAAGGACCAGGACGACTTCGACGGCGTCTTCCCGCTGCTGACGCGTCCCCAGCGAGAAAGGCTGTTCGCGCTGCTGACCCAGGTCCATCCGGGACATGCCTGGCTGGCAGCCTGGTAACGATCCTGTCCTCGATCCGGTAGCTGACGGCCCGCCGGCACAGATACGTTGCCCTCCGCCGAGACGAGTCCGGGAGAAGGCATGAACGATGGCGGAGCAGGTTGGACCGATGTCGCCGGCGTTGTCACAGCCGTGGTCTCCGTTGTGATCGCCTTGGTCGCCGTTGTCATCGCCGTGCGCACCGACAGCAGATCCCGCGAAGTCATCAAGATCCAAACGTATCTGGCGCTTCGATCACGGTTCCTGGATCTGTATCAGAAGCTCGGCAAACTCGATGACGGCCGCCCACCGGACGACCCGGCGTTGCGGTTGGCGCGGGCGGCCTACTGGCACCACTGCTGGGACGAGTGGTTCATATCCGAACGCTTGTCACGCACCGAAGTCGGCGGGATGTGGCAGGGCTTCTTCTCCCGAGCGATGCTGTCCGGCCTTCGCCACCCGGCTCTGCGGAAAGCCCTCGAAGAGCTGAAGGCCGACGAGCAGTTCGGTTTCGGCAACTACGCCAGAGAATTCATCGACGAGCTGGACCGGATAGCCGAGACCGAGAAACGCTGACGGCGCTCTCACCGGCACGTCAGCGCATGTGTCCATCGTTGCGGCGAGCCGGTTTGTCCTTCCGCGACTCCGGCAGGTGCACGCCCTCGGGAAGCGACAACACGTTCATGATCGTCACTCGTTCGGTCTCCCCGCGCTGTCGGATGCGCTCGCGCCTCGTCTCTCCGACCTGCTTCGCGATCTCTCTGACCGCCAGCCACAGCCCACCACTGGCGCACAGCGCGGTGATGATTTGTACGAGGTCATCAGGAGCCATGTCAATATCGTCCACCCGCACCCCTGCCCAGCACCGTGAGTGAATGCGCTCGGGACGCGGCCACAGCCGGGTGCCACTCTTGAAGGCCGACCGTCGCGGCTCATGAGGGGTGCCGCGGAATTGTCGTAGCCCGCATCTAGGCTGCCGCCGTGAGCATGAACGGTAACTGGCTGCGTGTCACCCCGGACGAGCTGGAACACGCCAGGAACGACCTCGGCTGGGCATACGAGCTGGCCCGTACCGAGTGCGACGGCGACTCCGTGCGATGGACGACCACGGGCAAGGCGTGGAACGCACTCGACTTCCTGCTCGACCGGCTCGGCTTCGAAGCGTCGCTGGTGCTGGGGGAGGAGAGCTTCGTCGAGCTGCCGGACGTCGAGCTCGACAGCGATGAGATGTTCGACTTCCTGGAGAACCTCGAGCACGACTGGGGCTACGGGCCGCCCAGCTATCTGACGACGGTCCAGGTGGCGGCCGGGGCCGCACGACTGGCCACGCTCACCGAGGAAGACCTTCTTCGCGGCGTCGACCCGGCGGAGCTGAACCGGGCCGACGTCTACCCCGGTGTCTGGGAGCGCCCTGGCGAGCTGGCGTGGGTGGCCCACCACCTGCCGGACGTGCGAGCGTTCTTCACCGCAGCCGCCGAGAACGGTGACGCGGTGATCTGCTGGCTCGACTGAGCCCGGCCACCCTGGGCAGGTGCGGCGGTGCACCGGTGCTGGTCAGCCCGTGGCGTCCCGGACGTCTCGGCCCTGCTCGGCGAACGCCTTGAAGTCCTGCATGTGCTGTTGCGACTGCTTACGGAAGGCGCCGGGCATCAACAGCCCCACCAGCCGCATCAGGATGCCGCTGAACCGGTACTCGTTCTCGCTCTGCCACAGTGTCGTCTGCGGACCGGCTTCGGTCAGCCGGTCGCGCACGATGCTCGACATGCCCCCACCGACGATCTCGCGCTCGAAGTGAACGACACTCTCCTTGGGGATCCCGTGCAGGTCCACCGGCTCCCGGCGGGTGACGGTCTCGGTGCCCTCGAACGTCTGGTTGCCCATCTGCATGACGACTCGCGACGTGGTGCCGACGTGCCCGTGCGCGCCACTGAGCGGCTCGTGCACGACCAGGCCCCGAATCCACTTCTGCATGTGCGCCGGGTCTGCCAGCAGCTGGGCCACCCTCTCCCGGGGCAGGGCGATCTCGGTCGAGACGGTGAACTTCATGGCGGCGCGCTCCCGTTTTGAGCGGTGCGGAACCGCCCCAGGCTAGTCCAGTCCCGCGCGGAAGCGCCGGTCTCGATGTGCCGCGGTGAACAGCAGGCGACCGTTCGCCCTGGTGAGCGGCGGGCACGGCATGACTATGCGCTGATGCTGTTGTTCCGGGGCGACTCCCGGCGCCGGGGGATGTCGACGGGTGTGGTGGTCGCGATGATCAGGGCGACGTCGTCTTCACGGGGGCGGGCGTCGGCGTGGGCGACGAGCAGGTCCGCGAGGGCCTCCGCGGTCATCTGCCGGCGGCCGCCGAGGAGCTGGTGCAGGCCGTGGAATCCGTCGTCGATGGTGGCGTGACGGGTTTCGACGAGCCCGTCAGTGTGCAGCAGCAGGCTCGCGCCGGGCGGTAGCCGGTAATGATTGTCGGTACGGGATCGGCGGTGCCGGGCGCCGAGCAGCGGGTCGGTGCCGGTCAGCGCGGTGACGTGTCCCTCCGCGGTCAGCACGCTCGGCGGCGGGTGACCGGCATTGGACCAGGTCAGGGCGTGGCCTCCGTCAGCATCGTGCTGCAGGTAGGCGAGCAGCACGGTGGCGATGGTCGGGGCACCGAGGGCGTGGCTGGCGTGATCGAGGCGTTCGAGAACAGCGGCAGGGGTCTCAGCGCGGTCGATGAGGATGCCGCGCAGCATGCTGCGCAGTTCGCTCATCGCGGCGGCGGCGGTGAGGTTGTGGCCGGAGACGTCGCCGATGACCAGAGCGAGCCGGCCGTCGGGGAGGGTGATCGCGTCGTACCAGTCGCCGCCGACGAGGTCACCGTGGTGGGCGGGCAGGTAGCGGGCGGCCAGCCGGGCGGTCGCGGCCGCGGGGAGCCGGGTGAGCAGGGCCTGCTGCAGGGTGTGGGCGGCGGTGTTCTGATTCTGCAGGTGGGTGACGCGTTGCAGGGCCTGACCGACGTAGCCGGCCATGGTGACCATGACGCTGCGCTGATCGGCGTCGAGTTCGTGCGGATGGTTCCAGGAGAAGGTGAGCGCGCCGAGGCGGCTCTGCACGCCTGGCACGGGGGCGCAGGCGATGGCCTGCCAGCCGAGGGCGGCGATGTCGTCGGCGAGTTGCGGGTAACCGGCGCGGATCGCCGCCGGGTTCGGCAGGGTGAGTAGCTGCCCTGTGCGGAACACCTCGGCGGCCGGCAGCGGTGCGGAGGCCGGGAAGCTGGGCCACCGGGTGGCGACGTCGGCGGGTAGCGGTTCGGTGCCGTAGACCTGTAGCCGCTGCTCGTCGTCGAGCAGGACCATCCCGATGTGTGACGGACTGAACGCCGGCGAGGTGAGCTGGGTGAGCGCGGTGACGATCTGCGCGACGGTCCGGGTCCGGGCCAGCAGCTCACTGGCTTTGAGCAGCAGCTCGCTGCGCAGTGATGCCGCCTGTGCCCGGCGGCTCGCCGCGGCGGCGACGGCTCGGCCGCTTTCGGCGCGGCGGGTGGTGATCCGTAGCCGCAGACTGTCGGAACAGGCCAGCGCCATGTCGGCCAGCAGCGAAAGCTCCGTCGGAGCCCATTCGCGGGGTTCGTGGTCGATGGCGCACAGAGCGCCCAGCACAGTGCCGTCGGCGTCGGTCAGCGGCATCCCCGCGTATCCGGCGATGGCCAGCTCGGTGACCGCCGGGTTGCCGCTGCACCGCTGGTCGTCGCGGGCGTCGGTGACCACCAGCGGCCCCTGTACCGCCGCTACGTGCTGGCAGATGGCGTGGCTGAGGGGAGTCTGCCGGGTGGTGGCCCACGGCTCGGCCAGCCCGGCCTGACCCGGGAAGAACTGCCGCCGGTCGTCGAGCAGCGATATCAGGGCCACCGGAACGTCGAGCAGGGTGCGAACCAGGCCGGCGATGCGGTCGAACACCGGTTCACCGGCCGCGTCCAGGCCCGTGTCGGTCACCGCACGCACCCGGGCGGCGCGCTCGTGGTCCTCGACCACCGTGGCTGCGCCGTGATCATGATGCTGGTCGTTCACGCGGCGATCCAGGCAGCACGTTCACGCCTGCGGCCCGGCGATCGTGTGGCCGCCGGCGTCATGCAGTTCAGCGGGTGCTCCACCGGACCGCCAACAGTTTCGGGGCGCCGGCTCTTGGCCTTCACGATCGCCATCCCTCCCGGGGTACGCAGGCCCAGCGGATCGGGCTCAAATCCGGCCACGGTCGCCGGGATGTTCCCGCAATATTGTCCATCGAATCGGTCGGGGGCGTAGTTCACCGAGTCGCGCGAGCCTGCCGATCTTCGGCACTCGAGGGCGGGGGCCGGAGCGGGTCCGGGAGATACCGGAACACCTGCGATCAAGATGGATCATGCCGACCGGGCACCGAGGTCAAGCAGAATCCGCCGGCCGGCTTTGATGCCTGCTTGTCGGTAGAGCCACGGGCGTACCCGATCTTGGTGCCCATGCCCACGAGCGTACCGGAGAGCCCCTGCCGCACGGACAACTGCTCAGCTCGCCAGCTTGCTGCCGGTGAGCAGGCGCGCGCGAATCACTGGTCGGATCGCGTCCGCGTCGGTGATGGAAGGCTGTCGGCGCGCCGAGCGATTTCCTGGGCTTCAGCGGTGACCGCGTCGCCGAGCCGGTCCAGCCGTACGGCGGTGGCTTCGTCCGGCGAGGCGTCGGCGCTGCGGTGCAGCGTGTCCTCGGCGCGTTCCAGCGCTTCGGCGGTGTTGTGCATCGTCTTCGCGGTTCGGTATGCGTCACGCACTTGGTCGGAAGCCATGCGTTCCGAGTTACCCACTGATTTGCGTGCTTCACCGTCAAGTGGGACTTCTGCCTTACCGAGCCGCGCCGGAGCCTGGCGGTCAGTCACAGACGCGACCGCGGCCGAAAAATCTGGTCTCCGGGTGCTAGATATTCTCGGCGGGGTTGGGTAATATAGCTCCCGTTGACGACGAAGATCTTGTGAAGACGCTGACGTGACAAGCCGAGCGTCAAGCAGGGCCCGGAAGTTTTCGTGGCTCGCTCGGCAGCCGCGGTGGAGCCACTGCACCGCGCGTAGGTCAAGACCTTGACGTAATTCCAGGTCAAGGCACCGCAGGCAGGGCCGATGCAGTTCCGGGGCTCCGCCTGATGTAAGGAGATCCGTCGCACGTGTGCGGGGCCATGAAGTCGCGTGGGGCTCCGACACCGACGGTCGGCACCACAGGTAAAGGAAACAAGAGGAAAGGGAGGGTTTGACGCCGTTGGATCGCCCGCCGTCAGAACGTAGTACCAGTTCTGTGGTGGACACCGTGGTCACATCGAATGTGAGGTGGTCTCCGGTCACGCTTACGCGATCCTCGCGCCTGCCGGCACTGATAGCGGCAGGGCGCGGAAACGAGAACCCGACGAACGTGTCGGTAGATGGTGTTTCTTACCCGTAAACCCTGGGCCCCGGCGCACCACGCGCCGGGGCCCTCGTTCATGAAGAGGACTGTATGGCCCCATCCGACGACATGCTCAACGACGACGACTACCCCGCGTACACCATGGGCCGCGCCGCCGAGATCGTAGGCGCCTCGCAGGACTTCCTGCGCCGCCTGGACGAGGCGAAACTGATCACCCCATTCCGGTCCGCCGGCGGACACCGGCGCTACTCCCGCTACCAGCTACGACTGGCCGCACGAGCCCGCGACATGGTCGACCAGGGCACCGCCCTCGAAGCCGCCTGCCGGATCATCATCCTCGAGGACCAGCTCGAAGAGGCTCTCCAGCACAACCGGAACCACCAGCGCCTCCAGCAGACCGACGCCAGCTGACCCCAGCCTCTCCTCGCGGTCACTGTCGGCACTGGACCTCGGTGGAGGCGCCGGGGCGGTGAAGGCCGTTGACGGGCCGCGGCGCGGACGCTGAGGGTGAAGCGAACGAGAGCGGCGGTCATTCGCGACGGGTCTCCTGCGCTGTCCGGACGTCTACGGGCTGCTCGGTGGCCGCCCAGCTGGCGAGCAGCCTGAACCGCTCCTCGGTGACGCTGCCCGGTTCGGCGGTGTACGTCGTGAGGGTGTAGGCCGTGTGGGCGGAGATGTCGACGCGGGAGGAATAGTAGGTAAGTTCCAGCGCGCCGACCGTGGGGTGGTGGAAGCGTTTGACGCCACCGTGGCGCAGCCGGACGTTGTGCTGTGCCCAGCAGCTGCGGAACTCGTGGCTGACGGTGGACAGTTCCCCGATCAGCTCCCGTAGGACCTTGTCGTTCGGGTGGCGGCCGGCCTCGGCGCGCAGCAGCGCGGCGGTGGTGTCGGCGGCGGCGTCCCAGTCGGCGTAGAAGTCGCGGGCACCGGGGTCGAGGAAGTTGAAGCGGGCGAAGCTGGGCTGCCCGTTCGGGCTGAGCGACGGGCCGGTGAACATGGGCGCGTACATGGCCCGGCCCAGCGCGTTGGCCGCGAGGACCTCCAGCCGGTCGTTGTTGACGAACGCGGCTGACATCGTCATCGAGTCGAGCAGCCATTGCATGCCGGCCGGCACCTCGGCGCTGGTCCGCCGTCGCGGGGCTGGCCTGCTGGGCCGGGCTGCCCGGGCCAGGTCGAACAGGTACCCGCGTTCCTCGTCGTCGAGGTGCAGCGCCCGGGCGACGGCATCGAGCACGTCGTCGGAGACACCGCTGATGTGGCCCTTCTCCAACCGGACGTACCACTCGGTGCTGACCCCGGCCAGCACCGCGACCTCCTCGCGGCGCAACCCGGCGACGCGGCGCCGTCCGCCGCCGGCCGGCAGGCCGACCTGTTCCGGGGTCAGCCGGGCGCGGCGGGTGGCGAGGAAGTCCCGGATATCGGCGCGGTTGTCCACGCCTCCACGGTAGGTGCCCGCGAGGCGGGAAAGGGGGTTGTGCTTGTACCCCCACAAACGCGACCTGCCCCGATCGCGCGGCACGGCGTCTGATGGAGGAGGCCGAGCTACCAGACTTCCCTGTTGAGGAGCACCTCCATGCGTGGAGTAGTCATGCACGCCCCCGGCGACGTCCGGATCGAGCGGCGCGAGGATCCGCGGATCGTCGAGCCGACCGACGCGATCATCCGGCTGTCGGCCACCTGCATCTGCGGGTCGGACCTGTGGCCGTACCGCGGCATCGAGAAGATCGAGAGCCCGCTGTTGATGGGCCACGAGTACGTCGGCGTCGTCGAGCAGATCGGCGACCAGGTCACGACCATCAAGGTCGGCGACTTCGTGGTCGGCTCGTTCGTCATCTCCGACAACACCTGCGAAATCTGCCGGGCCGGCTTCCAGTCCCAGTGCGAGCACGCCTCATTCGTCGCCGGCGGGATCGGCACCCAGGCCGAGAAGGCCCGCATCCCGTACGCCGACGGCACCCTGGTCGCGACGCCGGGACAACCCAGCGCGGACCTGATCCCCGCCCTGCTGGCCGCCTCCGACGTGCTGGGCACGGGCTGGTTCGCCGCCGTCGCCGCCGAAGCCGGACCCGGCAAGACGGTGGCCGTGGTCGGTGACGGCGCCGTGGGCCTGATGGCGATCCTCGCGGCCAAGCACCGGGGCGCGGAGCGGATCATCGCCATGTCCCGGCACGCCGGCCGGCAGGAACTGGCCCGCTTCTACGGCGCGACCGACATCGTCACCGAACGCGGTGACGCGGGCGTCGCGAAGATCAAGGAGCTCACCGGTGGGCTGGGCGCGCACTCGGTCGTCGAGGCCGTCGGCACCCAGGAGTCCTTCATGCAGGCCGTCGGCGCCACCCGCGGCGGCGGGCACCTCGGCTACGTCGGCGTCAACCACGACGTCACGATCCCGGGCATCCAACTGTTCTTCGCCGGCATCCACACCCTTGGTGGTCCCGCGCCGGTACGCCGGTTCCTGCCCGAACTGATCCAGCTGATCTGGGATCGCACGATCGACCCGGGCAAGGTGTTCGACCTGCGACTTCCGCTCGAGCGGGCCGCCGAGGGCTACCGGGCCATGGACGAGCGTCGCGCCACCAAGGTGATGCTCACCTTCTGACCCCACCGGCATCCCGAACCACGCCACGTGCGGCGGGCGGCGACCAGTGCCGGTCGCCACCCGCCGCGTCGCGGTCGGTCAGCAGGACCCGTTGACCACCGGCGAGGAGCCGGAGAGGAACAGCGGCGAGCCGATGTAGCCGGCCTTGACGAAGGCGGCCGAACCGAAGCCCTGGTAGTTGTTCTTCGTCGCCAGGCAGAGCACGCTGGCACTGGCCGTGGCGCTGATGGCGTTGAGCTGCCGGTCGGTGCCGACGGCCTCGGACACGCCGTTGCGAACCATGATCGCGACGACGTCGATGCTGTCGACCGGCGCGTCGCAGAAGGCGTTCACGGTCGTCACCGGCGGGTTGCCGGGAACGTCCTGCACCACCGGTGTGCTGATCGTGCCACCACAGGTGATCACCTCGAGGGCGCGGCTCGCCGCCCCGGTGCGGTCCTTCTTGGTGAGCGTGGTCGAGAACTTCGTGACGTGAGACCCGGACGTGGCGGCCTTCGGGGTCAGCGGCGTGGACGGCGCCGGCGCGGCGGCGGCCGGGGACGCGCCGCTGAGCAGGCCGATCAGCAGCATGGCCAGCAGCGCCACCGGAAGGGCCAGCGGACGGAATCGTGCGGACATGTGTTCCTCCAAGCGTCGGACGTGACGGTTGACCCGACCAGGTTCACCGTCGCCGATGGATCCGGGCTGGACAGTCACTGGACGCGGCGGCCGGCGCCGATCGATGTCGCAGATCCGACCGATCCGCGACGGGCGGGCGCCGCGAACACACCGCGACGGGTTCCGTGCGGTAACGACTGGAGGTACAGGGAATGCTCGCCGTGCAACTCCTCGGCCGGATCCGGGTGTGGCACGACGGCGCGGAGGTCGACCTCGGTCCACCCGGCCGGCGGGCGCTGTTCGGGCTGCTGGCTCTGGCCGCCGGGCACCCGGTGTCCCGGCGGGACCTCGTCGACGCGCTCTGGCCGCACGCCGCGCCCCGGACCGCCACCAACGTGCTGCAGACGTACGTCAAGCATCTGCGACGAGCGGTGGAGCCGTACCGGCCGGCGCGCTCGCGCAGCGCGGTGCTGCCGGCGGTCGGCGACGGCTACGCGCTGCAGGTCGACGACAGCGCCGTCGACGTGCTCCGGTTCCGCGAGCTGGCGGGGACCGCGCGCAGCCGCGAG
>NZ_JBEZZB010000166.1:0-22474 GCF_040638955.1 Actinoplanes sp. NPDC024001 | reverse complement strand
CAGGCCTGGGGCCGGCCGGCGCTGGCCAATCACGCCGTTTTCATCATGTCGGAGCTGGTACGGCGACCGCCGCGGCCGCCGGCTCCCCGGCCGAGGCGGTCCACGGTGTCCTGTCCCTGCTCGATCCGGGCCTGGCCGCCGACGACGCCCTGCGCGCCGAGCTGGTCAGCGCGCTGGGCGAGCGATGACCCCGCAGGGCTCCGGCCGCTCCGCACGGTGCTGTGGATCCACCGAATGGTGGAGGCGCGAATCAACCCGAGCGGAGACGCGACGGTCGACGTTGCGGGGTGCGGTGCGCCCGTAACTTCGCGGTGTGACCGCTCTAGAAGTACGAAATCTGCACAAACGCTACGGGAAGCACGTTGCCGTCGACGACGTCTCGTTCACCGTGGAAGAGGGGGAGATCTTCAGCATCATCGGCTCCAACGGCGCCGGTAAGACGACCACCGTCGAGTGCATCGCCGGCCTTCGGACGCCCGATGCGGGCACGATCTCGGTGCTGGGACTCGATGTGAGAAAGCACCGCGCGCAGGTGCGTGAGCTACTCGGCGTGCAACTGCAGGAGAGCAGTCTGCCCGACGCGATCAAGGTCGCCGAAGCCCTCGAGCTCTACAGCTCCTTCTACCGCGACCCCGTCGACTGGCGTGAGCTCATGGAGCTCCTCGGTCTCACCGGGAAGCGCAACACGCGCTACCGGGCTCTGTCGGGCGGACAGAAGCAGCGGCTCTCGATCGCGCTCGCCCTGGTCGGCAACCCGAAGGTGGTGATCCTCGACGAGCTGACGACGGGACTGGACCCGCAGGCGAGGCGCGACACCTGGAGCCTCATCAAGCGGGTTCGTGACACGGGCGTCACGATCCTGCTCGTCACGCACTTCATGGACGAGGCGGAGCGCCTGAGCGACCGGATCGCCGTCATCGACGGTGGCCGGGTTGCCGCCGTGGACACGCCGGCCGGGCTGATCGCGCAGGCGAGCAACCTCGACGACGCGTTCGTGGCCTTGACGGGCCGCGCCGCGGGATCCTCCGAATCACGCTCGAAGGAAGGCTGACCCTTGCCCGCTCTGACGAACATGATCAGGATCGAGACGAGACTCTTCCTCCGAGACCCCGCCACCGTCGTCTTCGGTGTTTTGTTCCCGACGGGGCTTCTGCTGGGGCTGGGCGCCATCCCGGCACTCAGAGAGTCGTCGCCGGAGACCGGCGGGCTCCGGTCCATCGACATCTGGGCGCCGACCGCACTGGTGTTCGGGATGGTGATGATCGCCGTGCAGCACGTCCCGGCGGTGATCACGACGTATCGTGAGCGTGGCATCCTGCGAAGACTGTCGACCACTCCGGTGCATCCGCGGACTGTCCTGCTCGCGCAGATGATCGTCGCGTTCGCCTCCGTGGTCGTCTCCGCGGCACTCATGATCTTCCTTGCGTGGGCGGTGCTGGACGTCGCGCCGCCCGAGCGGCCCCTGGAGGTCGTGGTCGCCTTCATCGTCGGCTATGCGGCCCTGCTCGGGCTCGGCATGATCTCCGCGGCGGTGGTCCGCACGAGCAGTGCCGCGAACCAGATCGGCACCCTCCTGTTCGTTGCGCTGATGTTCTTCGGCGGGGCTTTCCTGCCTCGTGTCCTCATGCCCGACGTGCTGCGCGAGGTGGGCGAGTTCATCCCGCCCGGGCTGCAGGCTCTCACCGCGGCGTGGTCCGCCGAGGCGGGCGAGATCACCGCCACCGCCGGTGGGCAGCCCTTCTGGCTGCAGATCGCCATAATGGCGGGTATCGCAGTGATCGCGAGCGCGCTCGCCGCGAAGCTCTTCCGCTGGGAATAGGTGACGATGACGCGAGACGCCGGGGCGGGTGAGCGCCCGAGCTCCGGGACGCGCGGATCCGCCGTCGCGGAAGAGGCGGAGATCACGAACAGCTCCCGGCTGGCCTGGAAGAAGGAGCAGCTGCGGGTCTGGGACCTGCTGCAGTTGAGCACACCGTGGCTGCTGCTGGCGACCTCGACGGCGATCTACTTCTCGTGGGTGCTTCCGGCCTCGGGCGCAGGCTTCCGGCCGGCGGGCGCATCCGTCCTCGGGCTGGTCGCGGTCTCGGTGCTGTGGGTGCTGTTCGGGCACACGCTGCCCATCAGGAGCAGGACGCTGCGGCCCGTGCCGACAGCCGTCTACTTCGTCGGACTGCTGGCACTGTGCGTCACCCTCATGACGTACTCCGACATCTTCCTCGTCTTCACCATCGCGGGGTTCTTCCACGCGTACCTGCTCAGGCCGTGGCCGTTGGGGGTGCTCGGCGTCCTGGCCACCTCCGTGGCCCTCAACGGCTCGGCGATGCACGTGTGGGCCGACCCGGATGCCGACATGCTCGCGGAATTCATCCTGATCGTCGCCGTGCAGACGGCGGCGATCGGGGTGGGCATCCTGCTGACGGCGCGCAGCGAACCGGAGGAACGCAAGCGGGAGGAACTGGTCGAGCGACTCGAGGCGGCACTGCACGAGAACGCCGGGCTCCATGCGCAACTGGTCGCCCAGGCCCGCGAATCCGGGGCGCAGGACGAGCGGCAGCGATTGGCCGGCGAGATCCACGACACGCTGGCCCAGGGTCTCGCCGGCATCATCACACAGCTGCAGGCCGCGGAGCGTTCCGCGAGTGTGCGGGGCGAGACCGACGAGCACGTCGCGCGTGCACTTCGGCTCGCGCGCAGCAGCCTGACCGAGGCCAGACGGTCCGTGCGGGCGCTCGCTCCCCAGGAGCTGGGGCGAGCGCACCTCCCCGGCGCGCTCCGCACGTTGACCGAGCGATGGTCGGCGGACCACGGGGTCAGCGCGCAGGTGGAGGTCACCGGCACCCCCGAGCCACTGAGCCCGGCGATCGAGGTGGCGCTCTTCCGGGTGGCGCAGGAGTCGCTGACCAACGTCGCGAAGCACGCGGCGGCCTCGCGGGTCGGTGTCACGCTGTCGTACACGGGCCCCGAGGTCCTGCTGGACGTGCGGGATGATGGACGCGGCTTCGCGAACGGGGCCGGCACCGGCTTCGGTCTGACGAGCATGCGCCAGCGCGTCAGAGGGGTCGGCGGGCACGTGGAGGTGCAGAGCGCACCGGGTGACGGGACATCCGTCAGTGCGCGCGTTCCGGCGATCGCCGCCGTGGGCACGAGCGCGAAGGGGGAGACCGACCGATGATTCGGCTGGTGATCGTCGACGACCATCCGATCGTGCGGGGCGGGCTTCGCGACACCTTCGCAGGCGCCGAGGGCATCGTGGTGGTCGGTGAGGCCGGGGACGGCGCCGAGGGTGTCGAACGGGCGACGTCGCTGGCGGCGGACGTCGTGCTCATGGACCTTCGGATGCCCAGGATGGATGGCGTCGCCGCGACGGCGGCCCTGCGCGAGCGGGCCCCCGGCGCCCGGGTGCTGATCCTGACCACCTTCGACAGCGAGAGCGACGTCCTGCCGGCGATCGAGGCGGGCGCGATCGGTTATCTCCTGAAGGATGCTCTGCCCGAGGAACTGATGCGAGCCGTCCGTGCGGCCGCGCGTGGCGAGTCGGTGCTCGCGCCGTCGGTGACGCAGCACCTGATGGGCCAGGTTCGCAGGCCCGGCGCCGGCTCCCTGACCGATCGGGAGAAGCAGGTGCTGCAATTGGTCGCGAACGGACACTCAAATCGAGATGCCGCGAAAGCGCTGTTCATCGGCGAAGCGAGCATCAAGACCCATTTGCAGCACATCTATGACAAACTTGGTGTCCGCGATCGAGCCTCGGCGGTGGCCGAGGGCTACCGCCGTCGCCTGCTCACCTGACGACCCGCCGCGTGTCACGCGGAAGAGCCCGCCGGCGGCGGGCTCTCGGGTGAGGCGGTGGGTCAGGGCGCGGTGCGGCGGGCCTGGGTCTCGGCGACCATCGTGGCGAAGACCCGTTCGGTGAGCGGGTAGCGGGCGAAGAGCAGGATGCCGATCAGGATGAACACCACCGGGACGAAGCCGGAGGCGTACCGGATGGCATTGATCGCCTCGGGGCTCTGCGTCGCGGCGCCGCCCACGTAACCGCCGAGCGCGATCGCGTAGGCGGCGACCGCGCCGCCGACCGCCTGGCCCAGCTTGCGGGTGAAGGAGAACAGGGCGTAGGTGATGCCCTCGGTGCGGACGCCGGTCTTCCACTCGCCGTACTCGACGGTGTCGGCCTCCAGCGCCCACATCAGCGTGTTGACGCCGGCCGTGGAGACGCCCATGATCCCGAAGAACATCAGGGAGACCCAGGGCGTGGAGGGCGGCGACAGCGAGATCCCGACGCCGGCGAACAGCCCGATCACGCCGAAGAGCAGGAACGCCCGCTTCTTGCCGATCGCCCGGACCAGCCGCGGCACCAGCGGCGCGACCACGAAGATCGCCCCGACGCTGAGCACGGTCAGCGCGGTGAGCAGGTTGGCGTTGCCCAGCACGTCGCGGGCGTAATAGACCTGGACGGTCTGCAGCGAGAACAACGCGGTCAGGAACGCCAGCGACGCCACACACAGCATGATCAGCGGCTTGTTCACCTTGAGGGTGGTGAAGCTCTGCCGGGCGCTGACGTTCGCGACGTCGCGCTGCACCGACTCGCGGGCGGTGGCGAACAGGAACAGGTAGAGGCCGAGCCCGACGACCGCGAAGACCAGCGTGGTGATCAGCAGCGAACGCTGGAAGCCGTCCGGGTCGCCGCGGTACTGCTGGATCTGCGGCGAGACCACGAAGGCCAGCATGATGGTGGTGACCGCGGTGCCGATCATCCGGAAACTGGCCAGCTTCGCGCGCTCGGCGGGGACCTGGGTCATCGCCGCGGCCAGCGAGCCGTACGGGATGTTGACCAGGCTGTACGCGAGCCCGAGCAGACCGTAGGTCAGGTAGGCGAGCAGCAGTTTCGGGCCGGTGCTGTCGGCCAGGCCGGGCACGGTGAACGTGGCGACGCTCAGCAGCAGCACCGGCAGCCCGCCGAACAGGAAGAACGGGCGGAACTTGCCCCACCGGGTCATCGTCTTGTCGACGACCCGGCCGGCGAAGATGTCCGCGAACCCGTCCCAGACCCGGATCACCAGAAACAGCGTCCCGGCGGCCGCGGCGCTGATCCCGACCACGTCGGTGTAGTAGATCAGCAGGAAGAACGAGGTCATCGAGAACGCGAGGTTGTTGGCCGCGTCGCCCGCGGCGTACCCCAGGAACTGGAGCGTGCCGAGCCGGCGCGGGGCGACGGTGGGCGCGACGGAGGTGGCCGTGCTCACGGTGATCACGTGTCCTTCCGCCAGCGGCGCCGCAGCGCGTGCGCGGCGGCCTTGGGCTGCCGGTCGCGGGTGAACACGCCCTTCTTGTTGCCGCCGACGCGCATCACCCCGGAGGTGGTGGCGAAGTCGGCGAAGTTCCAGACGTGCTCGCCGACGACCGCGTCGATCCGGTCGAACACGCGGTGATTCATGTCGAGGTACTCGACCTGGTACTCCTCGGTCCACGGCTGGTTGCCGATCGAGTGCAGGCCGGGGTAGGTGTCGGCGCCGTATTCGGTGATGATGATCGGCTTGTTCTCGCTCGCCCAGCCGCGCAGCTCCTGCTCCCAGGCCTGCTCGGCGGCGGCCAGGTCGCCGGTGTGGGTGTACCAGCCGTAGTAGCGGTTCAGCATGAGCACGTCGGCGAACTGCGAGACCCGGCAGCTGCCGTACGGCGCGAGCATGACGTTGACGAAGCCGACCGGCCGGGTCGGGTCCAGTTCGCGGGTGAGCTCGAACAGCGGCCGGAAGTAGTTCTCCGCGCCCTCGGTGTCGCTCTCCGGCTCGTTGGCGATCGACCAGAGCACCACGCTCGGATGGTTCTTGTCCCGATCGACGAGTTCGCGGATCGCCTGTGCGTGAACCGCCCGGCTGACGTCGTTGACGGTGTCCGGGCTGAACGTGGTGTAACCCTGCGCGCCGAAGATGCCACCGCCGAGGCCCATGTTGAGCCCCACCGCCGCGGTCTCGTCGATGAGCACGATGCCGTGCCGGTCGGCGTAGTCCAGGACGTCCTCGGAGTACGGGTAGTGCGAGGTCCGGAACGAGTTGGCGCCGATCCAGCCGAGCAGCTCGAAGTCGTGCACCATGAACGCGTCGTTGTGGCCCTTGCCGATCACCGCGAGGTCCTCGTGCTTGCCGAAGCCGGTGAAGTAGAACGGCTCGCCGTTGATCAGAAAGCGGTTGCCGGCGACCTTGACGGTGCGCACGCCGACGCTCTGGTGATAGGCGTCCACCACCGCACCGGTGTCGTCGGCGAGCTGGACCTCCAGGTCGTACAGATAGCCGTCGCCGGGCGCCCAGCGGTGCACGTTCTCCACGGTCAGGGCGCCTTCGGCGCCGTCGGCCTCGGCCACGGCCCGGCCGGTCGCGTCCCGCAGCACCACATGGGTACGGGCGGAGCCGCTCGCGGCGCTCGTGTACTCGACGATCCCGGTGGCGCCGTCCAGATCGGTGCGCACCGTGACGTCGGTCAGGTGGACCGGCCCGGTCTGGTAGAGCCAGACCGGCCGGTGGATGCCCGCGTAGTTGAAGAAGTCGTGCCAGTACCGCTGGCGCGGCCCGGCCGGGGTGTCCTCGATGACGCCCGGCGGGATCGTCTGGAAGCTGAGGGTGTTGTTGACCAGCACGGTCACCCGGATCGGCTCGCCGGCGCGGACGTGCTCGGTGATGTCCGCCGCGAACGGGGTGTAGCCGCCCTCGTGCGAGGCCACCTCGACGTCGCCGACCCACACGGTGGCCCGGTGGGTGACCGATTCGAAGTGCAGCACGATCCGTCGGCCGTCCCAGCCGTGCGGGACGCGGACGGTGTTCTGGTACCAGAGGTCGCCGAAGTAGTCGCGGACCGCCGGGTCGGCGATCACGTCGTTGAAGCTGGCCGGTACGGCCATGTCCCGCGAGCGGGGCAGCGGCCCGGCGAACCATCGCGCGGTGCGGCCCTCGGCGGCCGGGTCGAGGGCGAATCGCCACAGCCCGTCGAGGCGCTTGCGGTCGCGGGTGGCGGTGTCCTGAGGGCGAAGCACGCCGTACCTCCATGATTGATGGTTTCGGGGGTGTTTCCTCCATTGGGCGCGGACGGCGACATCGACAGCAACGGATTGCCAAGTCTTGCCTCGCGCGCCGGTCAGGCAGCCGCCGCCTTGACCCGGCTCGCGTGCACGACGATCTCCACGCAGGCGTCGAGGCCGAGGGTGCCGGTGTTCAGCACGAGGTCGTACCGGCTGGGCTCGCGCGGATCCCAGCCGTAGAGCCGGATCGACATGTCCGCCCGGATCTGATCCTCGCGGCTCTGCCGCCGGGCGGCCCGGGCCGGATCGATGCCGCTGGTGCGGGCGGCCCGCGCGATGCGCCACTGTTTCGGCGCGTCGAGCAGCACGTGCAGCGCGCCCGGCCGGTCCGCCAGGATCAGCGCCCCGTTGTGACCGACGATCACCGCCCCGGCCTCGGCCGCCTCCCGGACCCAGCGGGTGTTGCGCAGGACCATGTCGTGCTCGTCCTGCTGGAACATCGCCACCGCCGGGCCCTCCAGCGCGGCATACGAGCCGCCCATCGCGGAGTAGACGCGGGACAGCAGGCTGTCGTCGGCGCGGTCGGGCGCGGGCGCCTCCAGCTCCTCGGAGGAGAACGCCTGAGCGTGGAACATCACCCCGAGCGCGTCAGCGACCCGGGAGCCCACCTCCTGCGCCCCGGAACCGAACGACTCGAAGAGGGTCACCACCGGCCGGACGGCGCGGCCGGAACTCGATGTCGCGGACATGGAACCTCCAACCCGCACTTGTGGTTCCATCCTGGCCGTGCCGGACGCCGGCGGGCAACCCGCCGCGGTGACGACCACGGGTGCCAGCTCGATTCAGCCGGGGAGCGGCTCCTGCGGCCAGTTGAGCATCTTGGCGCCGAGCACGGCGGCCTGCAGGGTGAAACGGTGCGCGGGATCAGCCGGGTCGTAGCCGGTCAAGGTCTTGATCCGGTCCAACCGGTACGTGACGGTGCGCACCGACACGTGCAGCCGCTTGGCCGCCTCGGTGGCGACCGTCCCGGTGGCGAAGTAGGCGTCCAGGGTGTCGACCAGGGGCGCGGCGCCGCCGCGGGCCCGGGCCAGCGGTGTCAGCACCGCCTGGACCAGGTCGACGATGGCCGGTTGATCGCGCAGCAGGACCCGGTAGATGAGCAGGTCGTGGGCGTTGACGACCGGGTCGTCGGTGTTCAGCCGCCCGGCCATGGTGAGCGCCTCGCGGGCCTCCTCGTAGGACCGGGCGATGCCGTACAGCCCCGGGTGGGGGCGGCCGACGGCGACCCGCCAGGGCCGCCCGCGGGGCCGGCGGCTCAGTTCGCCGTGCATGAGCCGGCCGAGCTCGTTGCTCGCCTCCATCGGGTCGGCCTCCGCCGCCTCGGCGGGTGCGATCACCACCAGCAGGCCGTCCTTGGTCGCCACCAGCACGTCGCGGTCGCCGAGCCGGTCGAACACCACCGCCTCCAGCGCGCTGATGGCGGCGTCCGCGTCCGGCAGCCGGCGGCTCGGGGCGGCCAGCGCCACCTGGTGCACCCGGGCCAGGTCGAGCCCGAACGGCTCCGCGCGCTCCACCAGCGCGCCGAGGTCGGAGTCGCCGCGCAGCAGATCGTCGATCAGCTCCCGGCGCAGGGTCTCCTCCCGCCGGACCAGGTCCCGGCGGGCGTCCGCATAGCCCTCGGCGAGGGTCGCGACCGCCTTGTCGACTACCTGCAACACGGCGGAGGCGGCATCGCGCACCGCTTCCCGGTCGCGGGAGCGCACCACCATCGGCAGGTCCTGCCACAGTCGCCGGGCCGCCGACAGGTACAGCTGCACCACCCGCCCGGCGGAGATGCCCTGCTCGGCCGCCTGCCGGCCGAGCAGGCCCACCGCGTCCAGCTCCCGCTTCTTGACCTGGCGCCCGTGGACGGCCGCGTCGGCGAGCAGCGGCAGGTAGTCGCCGAGCAGCTGCACCGGGACGCCGCCCGCGTCGCGGCTGGCGCCCTCGGCCACCTCGACGAGCCAGGCATCCTCCGGGCCGGGCTCTGCCTGCCGTCCCGGCGGCCGCCTCGTCCTGCCGCTCATCAGATGTTGGAGGTGTCGGGCGGCAGGCCGGCGGGCGGCCGCGGGGAGCCACCCTTGCCCGCGGCGTGCGGGCAGGACAGCCCGAGCGTGTAGGCGGTCATCGACAGCGACCCGTAGGCGTAGCCGTCGACCAGGACCTCGGTGCCGGCCGTGCCGGACACCGAGGCGAGGCCGGCCAGGTAGAGCGCCGGGATGAAGTGGTCCGGGGTGGGCACGGCCTGCCGGTAGTCACGGTGCGCGTCGAGCGCCGCGAAGTCGGCGGGGTCGCTCAGCATGCGGGTCCTGGCGTCCTCGTCGAAACGCTGCGCCCAGTCGTAGCCGTCGTCGGTGAGGTTCCAGTCCATGCCGCGCAGGTTGTGCACGACGTTGCCGCTGGCCACGATCAGCACGCCCCGCTCCCGCAGCGGCGCCAGCTGCGCGCCCAGCTTCAGGTGGTAGTCGAGGGGTTTGTCGGCGTTGATGCTGAGCTGCACGACGGGGATGGAGGCGTCGGGGAAGGCGTGCGTCAGCACCGACCAGGTGCCGTGGTCGATCCCCCAGCTGTCGACGTCCGCACCCACCCACGTCGGGTGGACGACGTCGCTGATCTCGGTCGCCAGCTCGGGCAGTCCGGGAGCCGGGTACTGCACGTCGAACAGCGGCTGCGGAAATCCGTAGAAGTCGTGGATGGTCCGGGGCTTGGGCATCGCGGTGACCGCGGTGGCATTGATGTACCAGTGCGCGCTGACCACGAGGATCGCCCGTGGGCGGGGAACGGCCTCCCCGAACGCTTTCCACGCGGTGGTGTAGCGGTTGATGTCCAGCGCGTTCATCGGGTTGCCGTGCCCGAAGAACGCGGCGGGCATCAGGCCGCTCGGCGTGCCAGAGGTGTCGGTGCTCATGGGGCGGCCCCCTCGCCGTGGTCGATTCACCGATGCTACGTGCTTGCCGACCGTCGGCAACGAACGTCGCGCGCGTTGTCCGCCGGGATGGCTCGGCCTGCTGGCCGGGCTACATCGTGGAGGTCGAGTCCGCCTACGCCGCCGAAGCCGTGCTGGCGCTCGAAGGAGGGCGAGACGCGGGGCGGCCGATCAGGTGGCTTCCCGCAGCCAGGTGCGGCACAGCCACCAGGCGGTCGTGGCGCCGAAGGTGCCGGCCGGATCGACGCCGGTGACCTCGGTGAACCGCCGGACCCGGTTGCGCACCGTGTTGGGGTGCACGAACAGCCTCTCGCCGGCGGCGGTGACGTCGCGGTCGCACTCCAGCCAGGCGAGGACGGCGTGCGCGACCGGTTCGGCGTTCGGGCCCAGCGCGGCCCAGGCGCGCTGGTGGCGGTCGAGCAGGACGGCGGCCAGGTCGGCCCGCTCGGTCAGCGCGGCCACCCACGCCACGTCGGCGATGTGCACGACGCCGGTGCGGCCGGTCGCCTCGGCGGCGGCCAGCGCGGCGACCGCCAGCCGCTGAACGGGCGCCAGCTTGTCCGGCTCGGCGGGCCCGGCGAGCCCGGCCGTGCCGACGCGCGCGGACGGGGGCCGGGAGAGGACACCGACCAGCAGGTCCTGCACGACCGCGCACAGCACCGGCGGATGCTCGCGCAGCGCCCGCTCGGTGTGCTCGCCGGGGCGGGCGACCAGCACCCACAGCCCGCCGGCGACCGGCAGCCCGGCCTCGGCCACCGCGAGCGCCGCCGCCGAACCGCCCTGGAGCAGCCGCCGCAGGATCGCCGCGTCCCGGCCGCCCGGCAGCGGGTCCGCGACCGCCTTCGCGGCCCGGTGCGCGCTGATCAGCCGGGCCCGGACGGCCTCGGCCCAGTCGTCGTACAGCTCCCGGGCGTCGAGCAGCCGGTCGGCGCCGACCCCTTCGGAGCGGGCCACTTCCCGGGCCCGCGCCCAGATGGCGCGTTCGGCGACGTGGATGGCGCCCAGCACCGCCTCGATCGGCACGCCCTGCCGGGCCCGGGTGACGCCGAGTTCCTCGACGAACGACAGCTCGGCCTCGGTCGGGCCGCGCCGGGCGGCGAGGGCCCGGGTCGCCGCGGTGAGCAGCGCCCGGGTGTGCCCGGCGATGTCGGACGGCGGCAGCGCGGCGACCTCCCGCACCGTCGTGCGCACCCCGGCGATCACCGACGGCAGCAGGTCGTCGTCGCCCATGACCCGTTCGATCAGGTCGACCACGGCGGTCCAGCCGTCCGGTGCGCTCATGCCGCCATGCTGCCGTGGCGTTGTGGTGGCCCACAACCGGAACCGCTAATCGCGTGGCGCACGCCATGTCCAGGGCGGTTGCCAGCGCATACGGTTTGGCGAACACCACAACGGCCCGAGGAGAAGTCGCATGCGTGTCGCCGTGATCGGCGCGGGCGCCGCCGGCCTGGCCGCGGTCAAGGCCCTGCTCGACGCCGGCTGCGAGCCGGTCGCCTACGAGCGCAGCGACCGGCCCGGCGGACTGTGGGCGGGCAGCGCCTACGCCTCCCTGCACCTGAACACCAGCCGGGGGCGCACCGAGTTCGCCGACTTCCCGATGCCGGCCGACTGGCCGCACTACCCGTCGGCCGGCCACATCGCCGGATATCTGGCGGACTACGCCGGCAAGTTCGGGCTCACCCAGCACATCCGGTTCGGCAGCGCGGTCGCCCGGGTCGAGCGCGACGAGACCTGGACGGTGACCACCGAGGCCGGCGACACGCAGCAGTACGACGCCGTGATCGTCGCCAACGGCCACAACTGGGACCCGCGCCTGCCGGACCCCGGCTATCCCGGCACCTTCGACGGCGTCCAGATGCACGCCCACGACTACCGCACCGCCGACGTCTTCCAGGACCGGCGGGTGCTGGTGGTCGGGATGGGCAACTCCGCCATGGACATCGCGGTGGACGCCTCCTACACGGCCCGCGGCCCGGTGCTGCTCTCGGCCCGGCACGGGGTGCACATCGTGCCGAAGTTCCTCTTCGGCCGCCCGGCGGACGCGACCGGCGGCGCCCTCGCCGCCCTGCCCTGGCGGGTTCGCCAGCGCATCGCCGAGACCATGCTGCGGCTGGCCGTCGGCACCCCGCAGAGTTACGGCCTGCCCGCCCCGGCCGGTGGGCTGTTCCAGAACCACCCGACGATCAGCGACACCATCCTGCACCGGCTCACCCACGGCGAGGTGGCCGCGCGCCCCGGCATCGACCGCCTCGACGGGGCCCGGGTGGTCTTCGCCGACGGCACCGCCGACCTCGTCGACGTGATCGTCTGGGCCACCGGCTACCGGGTCAGCATCCCGTTCCTGTCCTCGCGATGGCTCGGCCCCGACCCGGAGCGGATGCCGCTCTACCAGCGGGTCTTCCACCTCGACGACCCGAGTCTGGCGTTCGTCGGGCTGATGCAGTCCACCGGCGCGGCCTTCCCGGTCGTCGAGGCCCAGGCGAAACTGGCGGCCGCGTACCTCTCCGGCTCCTATGCCCTGCCCTCCGCCGGCGCGCAGCAGCGCGCCGTCGAGCGCGCCCTGCGCGCTGCCGTCGATCGCTGGGGCGAGCACGCGCGGCCCCACATGCGCATTGATTTCGATCGGTACGTCGCCGAGCTGCCCCGTGAGATCGCGGCCGGTCGCAACCGTCTCGCCCGAGGAGGAGTGGCATGAGCACCCGAGATCCCCGCGGGATGCGTGTTCTGGTCACCGGCGCGTCCGGGACGTTCGGCCGGGCGATCTGCGCCCGCCTGGACGCGCTCGGCGCCCACGTGATCGGGCTGGACCGGGCGCCCCGCCCGGACGACCCGGTCGAGGTCCTGGCCTGCGACCTCACCGACGACGACGCGGTGCCGGTGGCGGTGGGCGAGGCGATCGCCCGGCTGGGCGGGCTCGACCTGCTGATCAACAACGCCGGGATCGGCGGTCCGGCCCCGGCCGAGCTGCCGCCGGGCGAGCAGGTGCGCCGCCAGCTCGACATCAACCTGCTCGGCGCCTGGCGGGTGACCGCCGCATGCGTGGACGCGCTGGTCGCCGCGCGGGGCCGGGTGGTGATGCTCTCCTCGCGGATGGCCGTCATGCAGCTGCCCCTGGCCGCCGCCTACGGCGCCTCGAAACGGGCGCTGGTGGCCTACGCGGACGCGCTGCGCCTGGAGATCGGCACCCACGTCGGCGTCACCTGCGTCTACCCGTCCGCGGTGCGCAGCCCGATCCACGACTCGACCGCCGCGGCCGGGCTCTCGCTGGAGGGCATGAGCCGGTACGAGCCGCTCGACGGCGTGGTGCGCACGGTGCTGCGCGCCGCGCTGAGCCGCCGCGCACGCCGGGACCTGCCGACCACGCGGCGCGGGGCCGTCGAGTTCTTCCTGGCCCGGCACCTGCCCGCGCTGACCGATCGGATCGTCGCCCGTACCCTCGCGGGCCGGGCCCGGTCCGGCGCGTTCGCCGGGGCCGACCTGGCCGCCGGGGTCGTCGCACGGCACGGGGGGACCCGGTGACCACGACCCGGGAGCAGACGCGGACCCGGACGCCGGACCTGCTCGCGTACGCCACCGGCTCGATCGGGATGGGCGTCTGGGTGACCGTTCCCGGGTTGCTGCTGCTCTACTTCCTGACCCACACGCTCGGCGTCTCGCCGTTCCTGGCCGGTCTCACCCTGCTGCTGCCGAAGATCATCGACGTGGTGGTGCATCCACTGCTCGGCAGCC
Organism: Actinoplanes sp. NPDC024001; assembly: GCF_040638955.1. Classification (NCBI taxonomy): domain Bacteria; kingdom Bacillati; phylum Actinomycetota; class Actinomycetes; order Micromonosporales; family Micromonosporaceae; genus Actinoplanes; species Actinoplanes sp. NPDC024001. The sequence continues at coordinate 8,774 of NZ_JBEZZB010000166.1, read as the reverse complement.
GCTCCGACCGGGAAGCCCGCCGCACCGGGCACCGGCGCGGCATGCTGCGGGTGGGCCTGCTGCTCGCCGTGGCGATGGTCGCGATGTTCACGGTTCCGGCCGGGCTGTCCGGTGCGCCGGCCGCGCTCTGGGTCGGTGGCTGGTTCATCGCCGGCAACCTGCTCTTCGCGTGCTTCCAGGTGCCCTATCTGACCACCCCGTCCGACCTGCGCGTCGGCTATCACGAGCGCACCCGGGTCTTCATGTTCCGGATGCTCTTCCTGACCCTCGGCCTGCTCGGCGCGGGCGTCGCCGCCCCGGCCCTGGTGGCCGCGGGCGAGCGCGGGGACTACGCCCGGATGGCCCTGCTGCTCTCCGGCGTCATGGTGGTCTCCGGCCTGGTCGCGCTGACCGGGGTGCGGCGCCTCACCGCCTCCGCCGGCGTGCGCACGCCGGACGAGCACGAGCACTCCACGCTCGGCGACATCGCCACCGCCTGGCGCGACCGCGACTTCCGGGCGCTGGTGCTGTCGTACCTGTTCACCGGCACCACCACGCACCTGTTCCTGGCCGCGCTGCCGTTCTACACCGAGTACGTCTTCGACGACTCCGGCCTAACCGCCGTGTTCATGGGCGCGTTCCTCGGCCCGGCCGTCATCGCCGGCCCGGTCTGGGCGCGGGTGTCGCGGCGCATCGGCAAGCAGCGCGGCCTGCTGATCTCCCAGGCGGTCTTCGTGCTCGGCTCGCTGGCGCCGCTGCTCGGGTACGGCGTCGTGCCCGCCGTAGCCGTGGTCGTGGCGCTGGGCATCGCCTTCGCCGGGCTCCAGCTGTTCGCCTTCTCCATGGTTCCGGACGCCGTGGCGGCCGCCGAGACCCGCGGCAGCGCCCGGGCCGGCGCCTACACCGGGGTCTGGACGGCCACCGAGGCGACCGGCACCGCCATCGGCCCGTACGTCTACTCCGCGGTCCTCGCCATCGGCGGCTTCATCGCCACCACCGAGGGCCACACCGTGGCCCAGCCGGACTCCGCCCGCACCGCCCTGCTGATCGGCTTCACCGTGGTCCCGGCCGTCCTGATGGCCGCGGCCCTGGCCTTCCAGCTGCGCTGGACGCTGGACGCCGGCCGAGGCGCTACCCCGTAACGCGGCGTTCGCACCCGTACGGCAACCCGCCGGCGGCACGCTGAACGAATGCCGCGACTTTCGCCACCGGGCCGGGGTGCCGGGACCTTGCGCCTCCTGGTCGTGCTCGGCGTGATCTGCGGGGTCGTGGCGTTCTGCGCGCCCACCGGCTGGCGTGAGGGCAGCTACCTGCTGGTCTCGGGCGGTGCCGTCGCCGTCCTGCTGCGCAGCCTGCGCACCACCGCGCGCGGGCGCGGGCCGGGGTGGACCCTGCTCGTGGCCGGGATGACGCTGCGGTTCCTGGCCGACGTGGTCTGGACGATCGTCGTGCTGCTCTACGGCGCCAACGTGACCCTGCCGTCGGCCGGCGACATCTTCTTCTTCGGGCACTATCTGGCCGTGTCGGCCGGCCTGCTCGTCCTGGCGCACCGCTCGGAGGGGCGCTCCCGGGTCGGCGTGATCGACGCGGTGATCACCACGGCCGGGTTGCTGCTGCCGGCCTGGATGTTCGCGGTGATGCCGTACCTGAACAAGGTCGAGAGCTCGGTGCCCGCGACGGTGACCGCCATCGGCTACATCGTCTGTGTGCTGCTCATGTTCGCCTGCGCCGCCCGACTGCTGTTCGTCGGCGGCTTCGCGGGCCGTGGCTACACCCTGACCGCGGTGGCGCTGGTGACCCTGCTGACGGGCGAGGCCATCTATCTCACCGAGATCAGCCGGAGCGGCTCCACGGCGGCCACCGGTCTGACCTACCTGGTCTGGACGGCCGCCTACGTGCTGTTCGGCCTCGCCGCCCGGTACCCGATGCAGCGCCGGCCCCCGGTCCTGTCCGACGAGAGTCTCACCTGGCAGCGGTGCACGGTCTTCGTCCTGGTCGCGGTCTCCGCACCCACCCTGTGGATCTTCCAGGGGCGGCTGACCGGGAGCAACGACGCACCGGTGGGGCCGGCGGTCATCGTCGCGGTGCTGTCGGTGCTGCTCATCATCCGGCTCGCCATCGTCGCCCGGGTGGCGCAGCGCCGCGCCGCCGAGCTCGACCGCCGCAGCACCGCGCTGGACGCGGCGCTGCGCCGGCAGCAGGAGCTGCAGGACCAGCTGACGTACCGGGCCCTGCACGATCCGCTGACCGGTCTGGGGAACCGCGCCATGCTCGGCGAGCAACTGCAGCAGGCCGGGCGGCCCACGGTGCTGCTCTGCGACCTGGACGGGTTCAAGGACGTCAATGACACCTACGGCCACCCGGCCGGTGACGGGCTGCTCGTCGAGGTGTCGCAGCGGCTGCGGGCGGTGACCCCGGCGGACGCCGTGCTCGCGCGCCTCGGCGGCGACGAGTTCGTCGTGCTGCTGCCCGCCGGCCTGGACGGCGACGCTATGCCACTGGCCCGCGGCGTCGTGGCCGCGCTGGCCGAGCCCTACCTGATCGACGGGCACCTGCTGCACGTGACGACCAGCATCGGGCTGCTGGTCACCGACGGCCCGGCCGACGGCAGCGACCTGCTGCGCGACGCCGACCTGGCGCTGTACGCGGCGAAGAACGCCGGCAAGAACGTCGTGGTCCGTTTCGAGCCGGCGCTGCGTGACGCGCGGCGCCACCAGAGCCACGCGCCCGCGCAGCCGGCGGCGAGCTAGCGGGCCAGCACGCCCGCGCCGTGGCGCACCTCGAAGACCAGCTGGGTCTCGGTCTGCCGGACCACCCGGTGGCTGGTGACGTGCTGGAGCACGAAGTCGCGCAGCGCCTCGGCGTTCTCGACCGCGACGTGCAGGTGGAAGTCGTCGGCGCCGGCGATGTGGAAGGCCTGGATGACGCCCGGGGCGGCGGCCAGCGCGTCGTAGAGCTGGTTGACGTTCGCCATGGTGTGACTGCCGAGGCGCACCTTGACGATCGCCTGCAGGGGGTAGCCCAGCAGCGCCAGGTCCAGCTGGGCCCGGGTGCCGGTGAGCACGCCGGCCTCGCGCAGCGCCCGCACCCGGTAGGCGCAGGTGGACTCGGCCAGCCCGAGCCGGCCGGCGAGCGTCTTGTTGCTGACCGCGGCGTCCTCGGACAGCGCGCTCAGCAGCAGCCGGTCCACCTGGTCGAGCGCGCCCGCCGGTTGCGCATTCCGCAATGTGATCGCTCCCAAACCGTTCGGCGCCTGCTCGAAAACACGAGATCCGGCCGCCGAGTTGTGTATTCAGCAACAACTCTATGAAAAAGTTGTGACTTCCGGAAACCTCTTCGCATGACCAGCCCTCTGCAACGCGACTCGGTTGCCGTGCACGCCGGCCGTGAGGACCTCACCGCGCTCGGCGTCCACGCCCTGCCTCTCGACCTGTCGTCGACCAACCCGCTGCCGGACATCAGCCGCGGCGGTGAGTCCTACGAGGCGATGGCCGCCGGCGGATATCCGCTGCCGGACGGCGGAGCGGTCTACGCCCGGCTCTGGAACCCGACCGTGGCGCGGTTCGAGACCGCCCTGGCGCGGCTGGAGCACACCGACGCCGCGGTGGCCTTCGGCTCCGGGATGGCGGCGATGACCGCGGCGATCCTGGCCCACACCACCATGATCGGCAGGCGGCACGTGGTGGCCGTGCGCCCGCTCTACGGCGGCACCGACCACCTGCTCGCCACCGGCCTGCTCGGCGCGGAGGTGACCTACTGCGACGAGGCGCACGTCGGTGCCGCGATCCGGCCCGACACCGGGCTGGTCGTCCTGGAGACCCCGGCCAACCCGACCCTGGACCTGGTCGACATCGCCGCCGTCGTGGCGCAGGCCGGGGGCGTCCCGGTGCTGGTCGACAACACCTTCGCCACGCCGGTCCTGCAGAACCCCGTACCGCTCGGTGCCGCGATGGCGCTGCACAGCGCGACCAAATATCTGGGCGGGCACGGCGACGTCGTCGCCGGCGTCATCGCCTGCGACGAGGAGACCGCCGCGCGCCTGCGGCAGGTGCGGGCCGTCACCGGCGGGCTGCTCCACCCGCTGGGCGGCTACCTGCTGCACCGGGGCCTGACCACGCTGCCGATCCGGGTGCGCGCGCAGCAGGAGAACGCGGTGCGGGTCGCCGCCTGGCTGGCCGCGCACCCCGCCGTCGACCGGGTCTTCTACCCCGGCGCCGACGGCGACCCGCGCGGACTGCTGCGCCGGCAGATGCGGGGGACCGGCGCCATGATCGCGGTGGCGCTGCGGGGCGGGTTCGAGGCCGCCACCCGGCTCACCTCGGGCACCCGGCTGTTCACCCACGCCGTCTCGCTGGGCGGGGTCGACTCGCTGATCCAGCACCCGGCGGCGCTGACACACCGGCCGGTGGCCGCCGAGGCTCGCCCGTCGGCCAACCTTGTGCGACTCTCGATCGGCCTGGAACACGTCGACGACCTGGTCCAGGATCTCGACCAGGCGCTCACGGCCACCGCCGGCGCGCCGGTGCTCGCCTCCACCCGATAGGACGCCGATGAACGACAAGCAGCCCGACGCCGAGGTCCTGCGCGAGATCGCCCGCCGAGTGCTGTGGCTGTCGGCCTCGATCGTCGACGCCGCCAACGCCGGCCGGCCCAACGACTCCGGGGTCAAGGTCGGCGGCCACCAGGCCTCCAGCGCCTCGATGGTTGACATCATGGTGGCCCTCTGGTTCGCCGAGCTGACCAGCCAGGACCGGGTGTCGGTGAAACCGCACGCCTCGCCGGTGCTGCACGCGATCAACTACCTGCTCGGCGACCTCGACGAGTCCTATCTGCCGAGGCTGCGTGCCAAGGGCGGCCTGCAGTCCTACCCGTCGCGGCGCAAGGACCCGGGCACGGTCGACTTCTCCACCGGCTCGGTCGGCATCGGGGCGACCGCCGCGCTGTGGGCGGCGATGGCACACCGCTACGTCGCCTCCCAGTTCCCCGGCGCGCCCGCCGGCGGCCGGTTCGTCAGCCTGCTCGGCGACGCCGAACTCGACGAGGGCGCCATCTGGGAAGCCGTCATGGACCCGATGGTCGCCAAGCTCGGCGAGCTGCTCTGGGTGGTCGACCTCAACCGGCAGTCGCTGGACCGGGTCGTCCCGGACATCCAGATCGCCAAGCTGCAGGGCATGTTCGCCGCCGCCGGCTGGCAGGTCGTCGTCCTCAAGTGGGGCCGGATCATCTCCCGGCTGTTCGAGCGCCCCGGCGGGGCGGCGCTGCGGGCCCGGCTGGAGGCGATGCCGAACGAGGAGTACCAGCGGATGCTGCGGGTCGACGCCGCGGACATCGCCGAGCGGATCCTCGCCGTCGACGACAACGCCGAGCTCAAGGCGCTGCTCGCCGAGATCCCGCCGGCCGACCTGGCGGCCGCCGTCCGTGACCTCGGCGGTCACGACCTGGGGCTGCTGGTCGACACCTTCCGCGACGTCGACCCGCACCGGCCGACCGTCGTCTTCGCCTACACCGTCAAGGGCCGCGGTCTGCCGACCGAGGGGCACCCCAACAACCACTCCGCGCTGCTGTCCGCCACCCAGATGGAAGCGCTGGCGGCGGCCTCCGGCATGGACCGGCAGGCGCCCTGGCAGCGTTTCGGCGCCGACACCCCGGCCGGGCGTTTGTGCGCGGACCGGGGACGTACGCTGCGCCGGGAGCCCACCGCGCCCACCGCGTCGATCGCGATGCCCGCCCAGCTCGGCCACGGCTATCGCAAGCCGACCAGCACGCAGGCGGCCCTCGGCCGGCTGCTGGCCGACCTGCCGCGTGACGCGCCCGAGGCGGCGGCCCGGGTCGTCACCTGCTCGCCGGACGTCGCGTCCTCCACCAACCTGGGCGGCTGGATCAACAAGACCGGCGTGTGGTCGGTGGAGAACCGGCACGACTGGTTCGCCGACGACGCCGAGCGGGTGCTGCGCTGGCAGGAGAACAGCAACGGCCAGCACATCGAGCTCGGGATCGCCGAGGTCAACCTGGTCTCGCTGCTCGGCGAGCTCGGCGCGACCTGGTCGCGGTGGGGCGAGCGGCTCATCCCGATCGCCACCCTGTACGACCCGTTCGTCTCCCGCGCCCTGGAACCGTGGTCCTACGGCATCTACGCCGGCGGCCAGTCGATCCTGGTCGGCACCCCGTCCGGGGTGACGCTGGCGCCGGAGGGCGGGGCACACCAGTCGATCAGCACCCCGTCGATCGCGCTGGAGCAGCCCGAGTGCGTCGCCTGGGAACCGGCGTTCGCGCAGGACCTGGAGTGGTGCTTCCTGCACGCCATGAGCCAGGTCGGCATCGAGGGCGGCACCTCGGCGTATTTCCGGCTGTCCACCCGGCCCCTGGACCCGCGGCTCGCCCGGGTGCCCGAGGAGCCGGCCCTGCGGGAACGCCGCCGGCGGCAGGCCGTCGCGGGTGGCTACCGGCTGCCGGCCGCGCACGACCCGCGGGACGAGCACGTCACGCTGGTCGGCGTGGGCGCGATCATGCCGGAGGTCATCGCGGCCGCGGAGGCGCTGGCGGCCGAGTCGGTCAACGCCGGGGTGGTCTGCCTGACCAGCCCGGATCTGGTCTTCCGGTCGTTCCAGCAGCGCGGCAGCCGGGACGCCGGCGTGGGCGGCGGCATCCTGGACGAGCTGTTCCCCGCCGAGCACCCGGCGCCGCTGGTCACCGTCCACGACGGGCACCCGCACACGCTGGCGTTCCTCGGCGCGGCCCGCGGCGACCGGATCCGCTGCCTGGGGGTGACCGCGTTCGGTCAGTCGTCCAGCCTGGCCGACGCCTACCGCCTGCACGGCATCGACACCGGCTCGATCGTCGACGCCGCGCTGACCGTCACGCGTCGCGGGTGATCCGTCGTTTCGCCGGTGAACCCCGTCGCCCGGCCTTCTCGGAGACCGTCAGCAGGACCACGACGAGAAGGAGCAGGCCGGCGACCGCGCCGAAGTGGTTCTGCAGCGTCAGCACCCACGGCTGCTCCGGTGGCGGGAACTCCGGCGTCACCGCGAACGAGAAGGCGGCCCGCCACGACCCCCACGCGAACAGGAACCCGGAGGCCAGCCACGCCATCAGCAGCGGCACCCGGCCGGTGTGCCGGGTCAGCGTCCACGCGCTCCACGCGGCGGCCAGCGCCCACACCCCGCTGTTGCCGGTGAGCAGGTGCCACCGCGCGTCGCGGTGGTCGAGCGTCGCGGTGTTCAGGCCGATCGTCGCGCCCAGCGCCCAGATGAGTTGCGGCAGGCCGAGGGCGACGGCGAGCGCGGCCGCCAGCCGCGCCACGGTGACCCGCAGGCCCGGGCCGGCCGGGACGTCGACGTCGGAGAACGCCTCCGGCCAGCGCCGCGCGGCGTAGAACGGGGCGGCGATCGCCATCCCGATCGCGAAGCCGGCGAACGACACCGACAGCACGCCGATCTCCCAGGCGCTCATCGGCGACTCCGCGGCGGCGCCGCCGGTGTCCGTGTTCACCAGCGCGAGGACCGGGATCAGCGGGATCATCGGCACCAGGAAACCCATGCCGATCCAGGCCGGGAGCAGCACCGGCCAGGCCGGCGCGCGCATGCCCCACGGTTGCGCCAGCGCGAGGCCGAGCAGCATGGCCAGCCCGGCCATCAGTACGGTCAGCCCGTTGATGACCGCCCAGTTCAGGTGGCTCCACGCGCCCTGGTGCAGCCCTCCGCCGTGCAGTCCGTCAACCGTCCAGAAGATCTTCAGGATGAAGTACGGCGCCATCGCCAGGGCCGCGCCGTACGCGGCCACCCGCCCGTCGAACCGTTCCACTGTCCGCATGTGGTCGACGGTAGAAACGGGCGCGGGGACGCACCTCCCTCCGCGGAGGGAGGTGCGTCCCGCTCGATGGTGATTCCCGGATCAGACCCGGCCGAAGTTCTGGGTCCAGTACGTGGTGCCGTCCGCCTTGAACACCAGGCCGACGCCGACCGCGACGCTGGAGCAGTTCAGGATGTTGGCGCGGTGTCCGCTGCTGTTCATCCAGCCGGTCATCACGTCCTGCGAGGTGCGGTAACCGTAGGCGATGTTCTCGGCCGACGGGCTCGGGTAGCCGGCCTGGGTCACCCGCACCACGAAGGTGCTCCCGTTGGAGCCGGTGTGGCTGAAGAAGCCCTGCGTCGCCATGTCCGCGCTGTGCGCGCGAGCCGCCGCGGTCAGCCGGTCGTCGACGCGGAGCGGGGCGCAGCCGTTGGCGGTCCGCTGCGCGTTGGTCAGCGCGACGACCTGCGCCTCGTAGTCGGTCACGAGCTTGGTGGGAGCGCTGGTGGTGGGCGCGGCGGTCGGAGCCGTCGTCACCGGGGCGCTGGTCACCGGCGCGGTGGTGACGGGCGCGCTGGTGGTCGGGGCCTTGGTCACGGGAGCGCTGGTCGTGGGCGCGGTCGTGACGGGAGCGCTGGTCGTCGGAGCGGTCGTGACAGGAGCGCTGGTCGTCGGCGCGGTGGTCGGTGGCGTGGTCACCGGTGCGACAGCGGCCAGCGCGGCCACCACGTCGACCCGGCCGTTGCCGTAGTCCTTGTCGAAGCCCTTCGTTCCCAGGTCGACCGCGTTCTGCTCCATCGCGGCCTCGATCTGGTCCGGCGTCAGCGCCTTGTTCGCCGCCTTCAGCAGCGCGGCGACCGCCGCGATGTGCGGCGAGGCCATCGACGTGCCGTTCATCGACTTGTACGACGTACCGAGCGCAGTCGGGTACGTGCTCAAAATGTTGCTGCCCGGGGCGGCGATGTCCACGTAGCTACCCGCGTTGGAGTAGCTGCCGTACCGGTCGT
>NZ_JBEZZB010000165.1:0-22633 GCF_040638955.1 Actinoplanes sp. NPDC024001 | reverse complement strand
CCGGGTTAAGGCACTGCTCGGGCCTGGCGGCCCTCCCAGCGCGGGCCTTCACCCCCGGCCTGAAGGCCGGAGCACTGGCCCGCATTCCGGTAGCGCACGCCCGCCGCGTGCCGCAGCTCGGCCTGCCGGGCCCGCGAACCGGCGAGCAACGCGCGCAGGTCGGCAGTGGAACCAGCGGCCGATGAACCCGGCCGGGATGCCCGCCACCAGCGCGACCGGGGCCAGCGGGGTGACCAGGAGAACCGCGACGCCCACCGGACCGAACGTTCCGAGGGCGCGCTTGCCCAGCCCGCCCCGGCCGTCCGCCGCCGGTGCGGCCGCCCGGCGGGCCGGTTCGGCCAGCGTCACCCGGATCGCGCCGATGTGATCGCGCAGGTGCTCGGCGAACGCGGCGCCGACCCGCTCCAGCGTCGCGGCGACCGGCAAACCCTGCATCAGCCGTTCCTGCACGGTGTCCTCGTCGAGGCGGCGATAACCGTCCGTCACGTCCAGGACCAGCGCATCGATGTTGTCGGCGCCGATCCGGTCGAGAGCCGCGAACTCGGCGCCGATCAGGGCCCGCGCGTGGGTGACGGCTGAGCCGACGGCCGCAGCGGGCACGTCCTGCGCGGCGGCCTGCCGCAGATCCGTGAGCGCGGGACGGTCGCCGTGCGGCGCTCCGGTGATCGCCAGCAGTTTCGTGACGGCGCCGGTGACCTGCGCTGCCTGCTGCGCCAGCTGCGTGGCAAGGCCGTCGAACCCGGCGGCCAGCGCGGCCGTCTCCGTCCGCACGTGCTGCTGGAACGCCGCCATCCGCAGCTCCTCGGGCCGCTCCTCGATGGCGGCGGCCAGCAACTTCTCCAGCACCAGAAGGTTCGACCACTTCAGCAGCTGATCGATGCCGTATTTCTCGACGAGCATCTGCCGGGTCGGCGCGTCCTGCCCCCGGTACGGCTCGCACCGGGCGAACGCGGCCAGCTGCGCCTGCACCGCCACCACCGGCACCTCGCGCAGCCCCAACCGGGCCAGCTCGCCGCGGATCCGCTCGACCTGCGCGGCGACGTCGTCGGAATGCCCCCGCCGGTCCCATCGGGAACGGCAACCGGATTCGTACGGGCGGCGCCACATCGACGACTTGACGTTGAGAACCGCCACGGCCGGCTTGCGATACCGGATCACCCACTCGGCGAACTGGGCGAACTCGTTCTCGGTCTGGTTGACGTCGACGAAGCACATGAGCGCCAGGTCGGCGGCGACCAGCGCGGTCCGGGCGGTCTCGCGCAGCGACTCCACATCGGTGGTGCCGCCCCGGCCGTCGAGGCCGGGCAGGTCGGTGATGGCGCACCCCTCCCAGTTGTGCGCCTCGACCGTCCTGGTGTGGTTCATCGCCCCGAACGGCGAGATGCCGCTGCCGTCGCCCTTGCCGATCGCCGCCGCCAGCGTGCTCTTGCCCGCGCCGGAGTTGCCGAACAGGGCGAGCCGGATCTCCCGGTGTCCGCCGACGTTCTGGGTCAGCAGGACCTCGAGCCGCTCCGCGGTGCGCGCGCACCAGTCGCGGTAGGCGGTCGCCAGCGGCTCGGCGAGGGGCGCGGCCGAGGTCGTACCCTCGGCCTCGCTGCGAAATGACGCCGCGGTATCCCGCAGACGGTCATGGGTGGTCGCGACGAACTGCCGGGTCCGCTCGTGGGCGCGACGGCTCGCCTCGCTGAGGCTGCCGGCCGCGGGCCGCACCGGCGGGGACGCCGGTGTGGTGGGCCGGGAATCGGTGAACAGATCGAAGATGCTTCGCAAGCGCCGGGAGGCAGCGCTGGGATCCGGGGGATGATCCGGCATCCGCCACCTCCATCAGCAGCCGTCGCCGAGCCCAGTCTAGGGCGGAAGTGACGCTCGCCGATGTGATCGTCGAGGATTGAACCCGATCGGGCCTGCCCTTGCCGCTGTGGCGTGGAACCATGAACCCGTGGACACGCCGGAGCAGTTCTTCATGGGCTCACCCGACGGCTTGGCGCTCTACGAGGCAGTGGCCGACGCGATCTCGGCCATCGGCCCGGTCGAGGTGAGGGTCACCAAGAGCCAGATCGCGTTCCGCAGAGGCAAGGGGTTCGCCTATGTCTGGCGTCCCGGTCAGTACGTCGACAACGACGTGCCCATGGTCCTGTCGTTCGGCCTGCCGCAGGAACTGCACTCGCCGCGCTTCAAGGAAGTCGCGCACCCTGCCCCCAAGGTGTGGATGCACCACCTCGAGATACGCGACCGTAAGCAGCTCGACGCCGAGGTCCGCGGGTGGCTCGAAGCCGCCTACGAGAACGCCCGATAGGCGCCTTTCAGGACTGTGGGGTACGGCGACGGTGCAGGCTCCGCTCCGCCAGGTACGCGGTCGGGCCGATCGACAGCCGGTACGGCAGCCGCACCACCGGACTCGGCAGTCGCGGGTGCCGCTCTTCGAAGGCGACCCGAGCCCGCAGGTGTTCCTTCGACATGACCCGGGGCTGCTCAGCGCGGAAGTCGATGGCGATCAGGTGTTTGACGCTCTTGTGGCCGTACTGGCGGGGCGCCACCAGCCGCAGCGGAGCACCGTGCCGGTCGCCGAGGGCGGCACCGTTGAGCCGGGTCGCCAGCAGCACGTCGTCGGCGACGGCGTCCTCCCACGTGAACGCGGCCTTCCGCCGATCACCCGCCCGGGCCACCAGGTACGGCGCGGGCGCCTCGGACATCCCCACCGAGGCGAGGACCTCGCGCAGCGGAACACCGGTCCAGATCAGCCCGGTCACCGACCACGTCGTGACGCAGTGGAAATCGGCCGGGTGGTCGCGCGGCCCGAGCGCCTCGAGATCAGCCGCGGTCACCACGGCGACCAGCTCACCCTCGTTCCTGATCTCCAGCCGGGGTTCGATCGGCATGGCGGGCGGAGGAAGGTGGGGCAGGTCGGTGAACCGGGGCATCACCGTCAGGAGGCGCTGGCCCGGCGGCAGCCCACCGGCACGCCGCGGCCAATAGCGCATCATGCGGTAACCCTTCAGCTGACGGTGCCGACCCACGTCGGCGGTTGGACAGTACAACGCCGGCTCGCGGACCCGAGCACCCAGCGACCCGGCAGCCGCAGCGACCCCGGCCGCGGCGACGAACCGCACCCGGCAGACCCCGCGGGGGAGCAGGACACGGTTCATTACCATGCAGGATCATGAAAACCTGCCTGGCGGACGCGCAGCTCTCAGCCCGCGGGCTCGGACGCCGGTGAGGCAGCCGAGCACGCTGAGCAGGTTCGGTCCGGTCCTGGCCGTGATCGTGGCGGTCGCCGCCGCGGCCGGGGTGGCCGACTGGTGGGACGCGCCCGCCCGGCTGAGCGTCCACGGCGGCTTCGTCGACCTCTACGCCTACCGGCACGGTGGCCGGCTGGTGCTCGACGGTCTGCCGCTCTACGGCTCGCGTGACCCGCAGACCAATCTGCGGTTCACCTATCCGCCGTTCGCGGCGGTGCTGCTGGCGCCGCTGGCGCTGGTGCCCAGCTGGCTCGCCGCGGCGTTGTGGACCGCGGTCTCGGTGGCCGCGCTGGCAGGCGTCATCCTGGTCGCGAGCCGCGCGCTCGGCCGCACCGTCTCGGGCTGGCAGGTCGCCCTGCTGACCGTCGGCGCGCTCGCTCTGGAACCGGTCTGGCAGAACCTCACCTTCGCCCAGATCAACCTGGTGCTGATGCTGGCGGTGCTGGTCGACCTGGCCCAGCCGCATCGGCGCTGGTCCGGCGTGCTGGTGGGGATCGCGGCCGGGGTGAAGCTCACCCCGCTGCTGTTCGTCGTGTTCCTGGTGCTGGTCGGCCGCCGGATGGCGGCGGGACGGGCGGTGCTGGCCTTCGCCGCCACCGTCGTCATCGGGCTCGCCGTGCTGCCCGGCTCCGCGAAGGCGTACTGGACCCACAACCTCATCAAGGCGGGCCGGGTCGGCCCGCCGGAGAACTCCCACAACCAGTCGGTCTTCGGCGCGCTCACCCGGCTGCTGGACGCTGCGCCCCCGAGGCTGCTGTGGCTCGCGGTCGCCGGGCCGATCGCGGTGGCCGTCGTGGTCCTCGGCGCCCTGTGGTGGCGCCGCGGTGACCGGGTGCTCGGCACCGGCCTGGCCGCGCTGGCGATGCTGCTCGCCTCCCCGGTCTCCTGGTCGCACCACTGGGTGTGGGCCGCGCCGATCGGGCTGGCGCTGTGGGAACGCAGCCGGTGGGCGTGTGCCGTGTGGATCACGGTGTTCGTCGCCCGCCCGTTGGCGTGGCCGCCGTGGGGCGAGAAACGCGAATACCAGTGGGGCCCGCTGGATCATCTCCCCGGCAACGCCTACCTGCTTGCCGCCCTCACCCTCGCCGTCTGGGCGGCGTTGCAGCTCACCCGCCGGGCCGAACCCCGGCCGGAGTTGGTCCCGGCGGGTTCGCCGCGCTCCTGAGAGGGCTGCGGCCGGCGGTCGCGCGGGGGAGCGCTGCCCGGTCGGCGATTTGTTAACCCGGAGTCGCATCGCCTGGTGATACTTCGGAGCGGTGTGGCGTCTGATCGACTGGCGAGAATTGGGGCGTTTGCGGTGCTAAAGCGTGGCGCGGAGAACCGCTGCGCAGCGCAGGCCTTCCCAATAAGTTAATCCGGAATTACAGTCCACACAGGCACTGCGAAGGCCGCCCGCAGCCCGGTCGCGGCCGCTCGACCTCGCGCTCCTTCCGGTACCGCCGGCCGGCCACGACCCGGCGCGGCGGTGCGCCGTCCTGGGCACGTGCTGGACGGTCCGCACCTCGGCAAGCCATCACGGCGACCATCGCTACGCGAAGAACGAGGAAGCCATGCACATAAAACGGTTCGTTCCCCGTACGCTGACCGCGCTTTTGATCTTCTCCGCGGCCACTGCCGGCTGTGCCGGCGAGTCGGCCTCGACCAGCACCGACGCCGCCGCGTCCACCCTGACGAAGTCACCGATCCTGATCGGGTTCCTCAACCCGACCGGCGGGCCGGTCCCGCAGCCCGGCGCCGACACCGGGGCCAAGGCGGCGACGTCCTACCTCAACGGTGAGTTCGGCGGCATCCACGGCCATCCGATCGAGATCGTCTCCTGTGACACCGACACGACGCCGGAGAAGGCGCAGTCCTGCGCCAACATGTTCGTCGAGAAGAAGGTGGTGGCCGTCGTGGACGGCTACAACCTGTCGTCGAGCGCGGCCCTGCCGGCGCTGACCGCCGCGCAGATCCCGCTCGTCGGCATGATCCCCTACGACTCGGTGACCGGCGCCAAGGCGGAGAACCGGGTGTTCTTCGCGGCGCCGCAGGCCTCGTTCCTGGTCGGGGCGCTGCAGGCCTTCCAGAGCGAGGGCAAGAAGTCGGTCACCCTCGCCCTGGTCGACACCCCGTCGTCGCACCAGACCATCGACAACCTGCTGCCGGCGCTGGCGAAAGCCCTCGGCATCGACGCCAAGGGCATCTACTACTCGCCCACGAACCCCAACCTCACCGCCGTGGCCTCCGCCATCGCCCAGGACAACCCGGATGTGGGCGGGCTGGTCGCGGCGCCCAGCGAGGCGGTCTGCACCGCGCTGGTCAAGTCGCTGCGGCAACTGCGGTACCAGGGTGAGATCTTCACCGCCGCGTGCACCGACTACATCAAGGGCGCCCCGGAGCAGGCCGCCGGCGGCGCGCTGTACTCGTCGAACTGGCTGCCCGCCGCGGCCACGTACGCACCGCCGCAGACGCAGGCCGAACTGGCCCTGGCGCAGAAGTACATCTCCGCGGTCCCGAACGGCGTACCCGGGTACTACGCCATCGGCGAGTTCTCGCTGTTCGTGACGTTTGCCAAGGCCATGTCGGCGGCGACCGAGGCGGACCTGACCGGTCCGGGCGTGCTCAAGACCCTCAAGGGGCTCAAGGACTTCCCGAGCTTCCTCGGCCCGAAGATCACCTGCGGCAGCGCCACCTCACCGAACTGCACCACCCAGATGCTGCTGTTCAGCGTGCAGCCGGACGGCACCACCAAACCCGTCACCGACACCTGGATCACCCCCGCCCCGCAGGTCCTCTCGGCCATCCCCGGAGCGGTCTGACCCGTGGGCGCCGATCAACTCCTGCTGTTTCTCACCCTCGGCTTCGCCGGCGGAGCGGTCTACGCCGTGATCGCGGCGTCCATCGTGTCCCTGCACGCCGCCACCGGAGTCCTCAACTTCGCCCAGGGCTCGGTGGCCCTGTGGGGCGTATGGGTGGTCGCCGAACTGAGGGAGAGCGGCACGCTCGTCCTGCCCGTCGGCGCGGTCGCGCTCAGCGCGCAACCGCTGCCGGCGTGGCCGGCCGTCGCGCTCGGCGTGCTGAACGCGGCCGCCCTGGCGCTGGCCGCGCACTGGCTGGTGTTCCGGCCGTTACGCACGGCGCCACCGCTGGCCCAGGTGGTGGCCTCGGTCGGACTGATGCTGGCGATCGCCTCCCTGGTGCCGTTGCGGTTCTCCACCGAAGGAGTGCTCGCGCCCGCACTGCTCACCGACCGGACGGTCACGGTGGCCGGCGCGGTCGTCAACGTCAGCGACCTGATCCTGCTCGCGACGGCACTGCTCGTGGCGGCAGCGCTCGCGGCCTACTTCCGGTTCACCCGATGGGGCGTGGCGACCCGGGCCGCCGCCGAGGACGAACTGGCGGCACGACTGACCGGGCTGTCACCCGACCGGCTGGCCGGCTTCATGTGGCTGCTCACCGGCGCGGCCACCGCGCTGGTCGCCATCCTGGCCGCGCCGACCGTCGGCCTCGACCCGATCGGCTACATGTTCTACGTCCTTCCCGGACTCGCCGCCGCCCTGCTCGCCCGGCTCACCTCGATCATGACCGCCTGGGCGGCCGGCGTCGCCATCGGCGTGCTCCAGTCGATCCTGCTGCTGCTCAGCACCACCGACGGCTGGCCGGTCTGGGCGCAGGCCGGGCTCGGCGACGCGGTGCCGTTCGTCATCGTGGTCTTCGCGCTGGTCGTGCTGGGCCGGCGCATCCCGGCCCGCGGCGCGCTCGGCACCGTACGCATGCCGCCCGTCGCACTGCCCGCGCGGCCGTGGCCGGCAGCCGCGCTGCTGGTCAGCGCCGCCACCCTGGCCATCGCGCTGACCTCGGGCAGCTGGCGCTTCGGCGTCGTCACCTCGATCATCATGGCGCTCATCGCCCTGTCCCTGGTCGTGCTCACCGGATACCTCGGACAGATCTCGCTCGCCTCGATGGCGTTCGCCGGCAGCGGCGGCTTCATCCTGTCGCGCGCCACGATGAACTGGGACGTGCCGTTCCCGCTGTCGATCATCGTCTCGGCCGGCGCCGCGACACTCGTCGGCGTGCTCGTCGGACTGCCCGCGCTACGCGTCCGCGGCGCCCAGCTGGCGGTGGTCACCCTGGCCGGCGCCGTCGCCGTGCAGCAACTCGCCTTCGCCAACCCGGCACTCACCCCGTTCGAGGGCAACCTCATCGACGGGCCCAGCCTGTTCGGCTGGGACCTGACCGTACGCAGCGGCACCGACCTGACCACCTCGGCGTTCGCCGCGACCGTCGTCGTCATCGTCGGCGTGCTCGCCATGGTTGTCGTCCGGTTCCTGGCCGGCTCCACCGGCCAATCATTTCTGGCGGTGCGATCCAACGAACGGGCCGCCGCCAGCGCCGGCATCAACGTGGCCCACGTCAAGATCGCCTGATTCGCCCTGTCGGCGTTCCTCGCCGGCGTCGGCGGCTGCCTGATCGGCTACAGCCGCTCCCAGCTGTCGGCCGAATCGTTCAACGTCATCGTCGGGCTCAGCGTGCTGTGCATGGCCTACGTCGGCGGGATCACCCGGATCAGCGGGGCACTCATCGCCGGGCTGATCGCCCCGCTCGGCGTGCTCTACACCCTGCTCAACACCACACTCGGCCTCGGCCGCTACTACACCCTGATCGCCGCCTGCGCCCTGGTCCTGACCGCGGTGCTCAACCCCGCCGGCCTCGCCGGCGGCTTCTCTCACCGCCACCGGAAGGTCGCGACATGAGCCCACTGCTGGCCACCGAGAACCTGACCGTCCGGTACGGCGGCGTCCTCGCGAACACCGACATCACCCTGCACGTCGACGCCGGCGAAGTCGTCGGGCTGATCGGCCCCAACGGCGCCGGCAAGACCACCTTCGTCGACGCCGTCACCGGGTTCACCGCGGCCACCGGCACGGTCACCGTCGCCGGGCGGCGCGTCGACCGGCTGGCACCGCACGAACGGCGCCGCGCCGGGCTGGCCCGCACCTGGCAGGCCGGTGAGCTGTTCACCGACCTGACGGTGCGGCAGAACGTCGCGGTCGCCTCCGGCCGCGGGCCGCTGCGCACCATGGTCAACGACCTCATCGGCCGCCGCGACCCCGGCCACGACACGGACACGGTGCTTTCGACGCTCGGGTTGGCATCGGTCGCGGACCGCCGGCCCGGCGAGCTGAGCCTCGGCCGGCAGAAGATCGTCGGCGTGGCCCGGGCGCTGGCCGGCGCCACCCGGGTGATCCTGCTCGACGAACCGGCCGCCGGGCTGGACACCGACGAGAGCGCCGAGTTCGGCGGCCACGTCCGCGCGATCGCCGCGTCCGGGCCGGCCGTGCTGCTCATCGACCACGACATGACCCTGGTCGCCGGCGTCTGCGACCGGGTGTACGTGCTGGACTACGGGGCCGTCATCGCCTCCGGAACACCGGCCGAGGTGCTCGCCGACCCGGCCGTGCGGACCGCGTACCTCGGATCGGAGCTCGTCGGATGACCGAGGTCCTCACGCTGCAGGCGGTCACGGCCGGCTACACCGGCATCCCGGCCGTGCGTGACCTCAACCTGAGCGTCGCGTCCGGCGAGGTCGTGGCGATGCTCGGACCCAACGGCGCGGGCAAGACCACCACCCTGCTGACCGCGGCCGGTGTCATCACGCCGATCTCCGGCACCGTCACCGCGTTCGGCCGGCCGCTGCACCAGCGGCTCGAGCACAACGCGCGGGCCGGGCTGGTCCTGGTGCCCGACAACCGGGGCCTGTTCCACACCCTTTCGGTACGGGAGAACCTCGCCCTCGCCCGTGGCAGCGTCGACCACGCGCTGGAGCTGTTCCCCGCGCTGAAGGAGCTGATGCCCCGCCGGTGCGGTCAGCTGTCCGGCGGTGAACAGCAGATGCTGGCCATCGCCAAAGCGCTGGTGCGCCGGCCGAAGGTGCTGCTCATCGACGAGATGAGCATGGGACTGGCGCCGGTCGCGGTGCAGGCGCTGCTGCCGACCATCCGGGCGCTGGCCGACGACTGGGGTGTCGGGGTGCTGCTCGTCGAGCAGCACATCGACCTGGCCCTGTCCATCGCCGACCGTGCCGTCGTGCTGCATCACGGGCGGGCGGTGCTCACCGGGCCGGCCGATGAGCTGCGCGCCGACCGGCATGCGGTCGCCGAGGCCTACTTCGGCACGTCCACGACGCCTGCACTTACCACGGAACAACCTCCCACCGCTGGTTCGCCAGGCCGTCGCAGGGAGCCTGCATAGCGGTCGTGCCAGGAAGGGTGCTCGCCCCGTTTATGCCGAGGCAGAGTCCGCTGTTGCGGTTCTTCAACTCGTAGAGATTGCCGTGTGAAATGACCTGCCAGTCCTGGTTGTAGGCACCGCTCGGCCTGGCCAGGATCGCGGTTCGGAAGGGCTGTGTGCTACCCAGGTCGATGCCGATGTTCTTGAGCCCGAGATTGGACATGATGCTGCGGTAGTTGCCGTCCACCACCCACTGCCACTCCTGCATGCCGCCGGCCTGCGGGCGTTCCTGAGTGATCCAGGCGCCGGCGCTGAAACCGTCTGGCTCCAGGTAGAGCTTCGACTTGTAGTTCTTGAGGGCGAAAATCAGCGGCGCCGCCTGCGCGGAGCCGGGCCCCGCCACGATTGCCAGACAGGTGGCGATCATCGTCAGGATCAGCGCAGCAGATGTCGTTCGTCTATGCATGATCGGCACATCCTTCCCCCGTTGCCAACGACCGTTATAACACCGATGTCGATGCGTGGCGAAGGTTGCTATCGGTCTCAAGGAAATGCTCGCTGACCATTCTCGGTCAGAGCGAAAAGGGGTCTTACATGTCGGCCGGGCTTGTCGGACTCAAGACAATCCTTTGGGTGCATCTTGTTGATGACATTCGTCGGGCGAAGAGTCGGCAAGACGGGGCGGCGACAACGTCAACAGGGCGGGTGCGGGTGCGCCGGGAAGGTGAGGATGCGAAGTGCACGCCGTACCTCTGACTGTGGAATCAGCCGATCAGGATCTGCCGGCACGCAGAGCGCGGATTCTCCGCGCGTGGGGCCGCAACCTGCGGGAGGTGCCACGAACCGACGCGCCGCTGGGTCAGCCGGCGCCGTGGAACATCGACAGCCCGGCCGCGCTGCGCCAGATCGCCGCCGGCATGGCGTTGCTGAGCGACAAGTCCGGCGTGTTCTCCGGGCCGGACTGGGCACTGTTCAGCGGGATCGCGCCGACCGAGCCGCTCGCCGCGCACCAGCTGGCGTTCCGGACCTGGGTGGAGGCCTACTTCGCGAAGGTCTATCCGTACACCGAGCCGGGCACGGACGGACCGGGCAAGCCGCTGGCGATTCCGGGCGACGACGACAGCGACCAGGGTGACTACGACTTCCCGCTGCGCGACATCATCGCGATCATTCACATCTTCGTCGACGAGCCGAGTGTGCTGAGCAACGAGATGATCCGCTCGCTGCTCGGCCAGGGGCAGATCAAATTCGTCGACATCGGCCCGACCTCCGGAACAGCCGAGGGTGACGTCCCGTACTCCGGTCAGGATCTCGAGGAATGGCTCGGCGCCGGGCCGGGCGGCCGGCACTACTTCATCGAGAAGCTGCTGTCCCCCTCGTTCCCGGTGGACCTCTTCATCCCGGACCCCACCGTCAAGATGGCCGCTCCCGAGACCGAGAATCATCAGCTGGCCATCTACGCGTGGCGGTTCCTGGTCAACGAGTACCTGACCTTCGTGTCCCTGCTGCAACCGGGCCACCACCGCTATGACCCCTGCCTGCAGGCATTGGTGGGCAACAATCCCGGCCGCTACCACAACGGGCCGGCCATCTTCGACTGGGTGCTGCAGTTGCTCGGGCGGGTCGTGCACTCAGGCATGTTCGAGACCAACGCCAAGCCGTACGGCGCGTACTCGATCACCCCGATCCTCGCGTTCTTCCAGGCGGCCGACCGGCTTTTCCCGACCGATGCCGAGCGGCACAAGGTGAAGACCGCGGCCCGCAACGCGCTGGACTACCTGGCCGCCGAGTTCGCCTTCCAGTCGCTGCACGGCAAGCGCATGATGCCGTTGCGGCGCAACGTGGACCACCGCGACAAGGTGAGCTTCTACGAGTCGGACTATCTGCCGCACCTTTTCGGTGTGCTGACCGGCGCGTACGTCTTCGACGACGACGAGGTGAACGGACCGTTCGTGTATTCGCGTATCGGTCAGGAGGGCGGATTCGCGCTGTGGGCCCTGCTGTCGGGATACCGGGTGCCGCGCGGCATCCACGATTTCATGCTGAACAAGCACGGCGGCTACTTCACCCGGATCCAGACCCGGTACTCCACGTCCAGTTACGAAATGGACATCACCCTGGGCACCGGCGGTCCCGGTCCGATCGGAGGTGCTCCCACGCCACGCTTCTGCCGGCCACGGTACTTCCAGGGCTACGCCGAGGACCCGGGCGGCTACGACGTGGTCGGGCCTGGGGACTTCGCCCCGGTGACTCAGTTCGCTTTCACTACGCGCCAATACCTGAACAGCGCGGGCGGCCACAACCGGCGGTACTACTTCGACTTCGAGATACCGAAGGCGGTCGTCGACGCGATCCTGCTCGCCGTGACCGGAGTTCCGTTCATTCCGGGGATCCGCGACATCCTCACCGACTTCATCAACGACAAGATTCGCGGGACGGACGTGTACAAGAAGCTGCGGGGCAGCGACGTGTACAGCCGGCCGACCACGCTCATCGGGCGCGGCAACCCGCAGTTCGTGGTGACCGGCGACGATCCGTCGGTGGTGGAGCGGGCCGACGCTTTCGAGCGGGAACTACCGACGATGCGCGGCCAGGACGAGTTCTTCTCCAGCAAGAACCTGACGGTGTACAAGAGCCTGGCCGTCGGCTACACCTTCAACCCGGACGACAGCCGCCACCAGATGTTTCCGCAACGGTATCCGGCCGCGTGGAACGACCTGGTCCGGGAGAAGTTCAGCATCCACCGGGCCGACTTCTGGATCTTCGACTTCCGCCTCGAACCCGACCATCCGCTGTCCGGCCACTACTGGATCGTGTCGCGGTTCGCGAAAAGCGTGGACCTCGGGCAGTTCCGCGAATACGGCCGCGGACTGTGGGAGGTGGTCCCGGGCTACCGGTTCCCGAACCCGGCCGCGCTGCGAGCCCGGATCGAGCAGCTCAACCCGGAGCATCACTTCGACGACAACGAGGCGAACAACTACCGCTACCGGATGGCCACGACGGGGGAGACCATCGTCATCCACAACCGGTTCGGTTCGACCGCGACCGAGCAGGCGTTCTTCCAGATGCTCAACGCGGACGGATTCCCGGTCCCGATCAACCGGCACAGCGCCAACAACGCCCGCCTCGAAGAACTGCGCGAGCTGCCGCTGATGGATGTCTGGCAGGTGGACCGGGACTATGAGTTCACCGGCCGCAAGTACGCGTACGCCGACGGCCACGGCCGGGTGGTCGTCAACAATCCATTCGTCGGCGAGAACCTCACCATCGACGCGGCCGACTACCGCTTCCCGGCGCGTTCGGTCAGCGACACCAACCTCACCGTGTTCGCGCTGCCACCGCTGCCGAACACCGCGGGCCAGGTGCCGGCCGTGAGCGCGCTGGCGACCAGCGGCGAACTGCTGTTCGCCACCCAGTACTACCTCCCCGAGGGCGCCACACAATCGTCGCAGCCGGGCGAACTGGTGATGCTCAACCGGGCGGATCTGAGCATCCGCCGCAAAGTCACGGTCGGCCGCTCACCGCACGCGATCGCGGTGCACGAATCCTCCGGAATGACCTACGTGCTCAACTACGAGGACATCTCGCTGTCCATCGTGGAAGGCCACAACTTCACCCTCGCCCACACCATGACGTTTCCCGGCTTCGCGCTCATCGAGGTGGCGGTCAGCCAGAAACACCACCGCGTCTACATCACCCAACCGGGCCAGAAACGGCTGATCGTCGTCGACGGCGCGACCCGCACGCAGCTGCCGGACCTGGCGAACCTCCCGGTGACCGGCCCGGTCGTCATCGACCAGGAAACCGACCGGATGTACGTGAGCGTGACCAACCCGAACCCGAAGCGCCAGGACATCGTCGAGTTCGAGATCACCGCCGACGGGCAGCACGAGCTTCGCCGCGTCACCGTGGACAACCAGGTATCCCGGCCGGCCAAGCTCGCCCTCGACCAGGAGCGGCTCTACGTCCTGAACTCCGGCGCGCTGGCCGGCACACCACCGAACACGCCGCCGGGCCAGAAGGTGACCATCATCGACCGGCAGAGTCACTCCGAGGTGCGCCAGTTCCCGCTGATCACCGGCGGCGGGCTCGGCATCGGCGCCAGCGGCAGCCAGGGCATCCTGGTCATCGCGACGATCAGCAACTTCCAGGTGCTCGACTCCCAGTCCGGCGCGGTGCTGCGCACGTACCCCGTGACCCCTCAACCCAAGGGAGCGGTCGCCGTGGTCGAGGCGAGCGGCGAGTACTACTTCGGCGGCGGGAGGAGCGACAAACTCCACGGCACCCTGACCGTCCCGATGGGCTTCTGACGTCGGTCATGCCGAGGGACACGGCACGAGCGGCACCCGGTCGACATCTCCGGCGCGGATGGCGGCGGCGAGCCGGCGCTCCGCCCTGCGCCGCCAGGCGCCGGCAACCGCAACGCTGATCGCCAACCTGTCGGCGACGGTGGCCAGATCGACGTTCTCCAGTCGGGTGCAGGAGATCAGCAGGTGCTCGTCGGGGCTGATGACGGCCGCGGCCACGGCCCGGGCGAGCACCCAGTCCGGGTGATCCCACGGCTGCCGCGGCGCCAGCGACCACGACCCGGGCACGCGTACCGTCTCGATCCGGGCCTCCCGGTCCCGCGCCTGCTTCACGGCCCGCACTCCCGCGTCGATCAGCTTGCCGGCGATGCGCGGCTCGCGCAGATCGATGCCGCGCAACCGTTCGAGGAAGCCGGCCAGCAGTTCGCTGTCGCGGTCACCCGAGTCGCCGCTCCAGCCCCGGCTGAGCCGGCCCGCCGCGCGGCGCAGCCCCGGCAACGCGATGCCGACGGCGACCACGACCCACCCGGGTCCGTCGCGGCGTGCCCGGACGACCAGCTCGCGCCACACCTCGTCCCGGGTCGCCCGGGACGTCGCGTCCGAGGTGAGCAGGTTCCTCAGCTCGCCGAGCGGCAACACCCGCTCCGGCAGGCCGGCGAACGCGCGAGCATCGAACGTCAGCGGCCGCGGCGGGCAGGTGAGCAGGTCGAACGCCCGCTGCGCCGCGTCGAGGGGAGTCGACGGCCAAGGTCGAGCGGATCCCGGGGTTCTCATGATGTGGCTGCTCCTCAGACCAGGTGGCGATGTCCGCCCAGCCACGCACGCCGACCGAACCGGTTGACCAACACGCCGGGTTGAGCCGCAGCCCGTTGGGTGACTGATCCGCAGGGTTGTCACCCGGGGTGACCGGTTGGGCCATGCGTGGGCGTGAACACGGTCCGTCCGGCGCGGAAGCCGACCCGCGTATGACAGAAGAGCAACAGCAACCCGCACCGCGCCGGGACACCACCGGCACCCCGCCGATCCCGATCCCGGTCTGGCGCATCAACGACACCCACAGCACTCCGCCCCACGAACTGTCCCCGCGGACGGCAGGGCTGATCATCGGCTGGTACACCAGCCCCGGTGACACGGTGGTGTCGCTCGGCCACGACCCGGCCCTCGCCGGCGCCGCCGGTGCGGGCGGACGCACCTACCGCCGGCTGCGAGCGCCTGACGACCTTCGCCGGGTGCAGCACCTCAGGGGCACGGTCACCCTGATCGTGGTGTCCTGGCCGCCTCACTCGCAGCCGGGCGGGCGGAGCCGCGAACACCTCGTCGCGATGTTCTCCCAGTGCCGGGAACTGATGAACCGGGACGGCTGCACCATCGTCACCATCGCCGAGACCGGGACCGGGACGTACGCGCAGCACACCCCGTCGCTGCTGCCCGCCGCCGGACGCGCCGGCCTGCAGTGGCTGCGCCACATCGTGGCGCAGCCGGAGGGCTCGCCGGACGAGGGCCCCGTGCACCTGGACGTCCTCGTCTTCGCCGTAGCCCGGAGCCGTCATGGCTGAGCCGCGAGAGACGCTCCTGATCTACCGGCGCAGTCTCGCCGCGCAGCGCCGCGGCCGCTACGTCGCCGGCTCCAGCGCCCACCCCGACCGGATGGCACCGGACCTGGCCGGCCTGCTCATCCGCGACTACACCCAACCCGGCGACCTGATCCTCGACCCGTTCGCCGGCATCGGCACCACCCTGGTCGAGGCCATCGACGCCGGCCGCGACGCGCTGGGCGTCGAACACGACCCCGGCTGGGTCGCCCTGTCGCGCGCCAACATCGCCGCCGCACGCCGCCGCGGCGCCACCGGCCGCGGCCGGATCGTGCGCGGCGACGCCACCCGGCTGCTCGCCTGCGTGCCACCCGCACTCCGGGGCCGCATCACCCTGATCCTCACCGCGGCACCCTCCGGCCGCACCATGCCGCGCCGAAGACGGTCGCGCAGCGACACGGCCATCTCGCACGTCGACGTGGCCGACGGCCTCACCGCCACCCTCACCTCGTGCACGCGGCTCCTCAAACCCGGTGGACTGATCGTCCTCGTGTCCCGGCCGAACCAGCACGACGACACCCGCGTCGGCGCCCACCTGACCGTTGTCGACCGGCGGCGCGCCGCCCACGCGGTCCTGCGCGACGGCTGCCTCCTGCCGCCGCACGGCACACCACCCGGCAGCCCCATCCGGTACGACGACATCACGGTCCTGACACCGGCGCGGGCCGCGGTTGCCGGCCGCCACGGGTGAGGTCACGGTCGCGGGCCGCAGGACAGGCCGAACGGCCCATCATCGCCGGCCGGCGGCTGCCGATGAGGACGGCAACAATCGCGCTGGTTGTGGCCGAAGGAGGCGACATCATGGTGCAGGCGACTTCACCGAAACAACGTCCAGGGCAGGACGGCCCCGCCGGCGGCTCGCGGGGAAGCTTCCGGGTCGGGGCCAGTCACGACGCCCCGGCACGGACGGCGTCCACATCGCTCCCGGCCGGCGGCACGAGGCTCCCGCCGATCGAGTGGTCACGAGCCGACTACCGCAAGATCATGCTCACTGATCTGCTGGGCACCGGAAAGAGTGTCGTGCTGGCGATGCTCATGTTCGCCGGGTTGACCGCCGCCGGGGTGGCTGCCGCGCTGCTCGTGGCGACCCTGCTCAACGCCCTCGGCTTCGACCCGTCGTCGATGTACTGACCCACGGCGGGACGGCCGGAGGCCCCGGGCGGTGGGGGGAACCGCCCGGGGCCTCCAGATGCGGGCGCGATCTCGTCGGCCCTGGGGGAAGGTCAGGGAATCATGACGAGACGCGCCGGGACGCGGCCGTTGAGCACCTCGTCGACGGCCTCGTTGATCTGCTCGAGCGGCCGGGTCTCGTAGAAGACGCGGGTGCGGCCGGCGGCGTGCAGCCGGAACACCTCGGCCAGGTCGGCGCGAGTGCCCACGATCGAGCCGATCACCCGGATGCCCTTGAGCACGGTCTGGAAGATCGGCAGGGACATCGCGTTGTCCTTGGGCAGCGACACCAGGATCAGCCGGCCGCCGCGGCGCAGCGACGCGTGTGCCTGCTCGAGGACCTTCGGGTCGGCGGCGAGCACCACCGCGACGTCGGCGCCGCCGAGCGCCTCGATCGCGGCGACCGGATCGGTCGTGGCGGCGTTGACCGTGTGCGCCGCCCCGAGCTGCTTGGCCAGGGCCAGCTTCGGCTCGGTGACGTCGACCGCGATGGTCTCACCGCCGTAGATCTGCGCGTACTGCTGGGCCAGGTGCCCCAGCCCGCCGATACCGAAGATCGCCACCCGGTCGCCCGGCGTCACCCCACCGACCTTGACCGCCTTGTACGTGGTCACACCGGCGCACGTGAGCGGCGCCGCCTCAGCCGGGTCGATGCCCGACGGCACCGCGACCGCGTAACGGGCGTCGGCGATCAGATACTCGGCATGCCCACCGTCGAGGGCGTACCCGGTGTTGAGCTGCCCATCGCACAGCGTCTCCCAGCCGCTGACGCAGTATCCACACGTGCCGCAGGCATAGCCGAGCCAGGGAACCGCGACCCGGTCGCCGACACGGTGCTCGGTGACGGCCGGCCCGGCCTTCTCCACGATGCCGACACCCTCGTGGCCCGGCACGAACGGCGGCGCCGGCTTGACCGGCCAGTCGCCGCGGGCGGCGTGGATGTCCGTGTGGCACAGGCCGCTGGCCTCGATGCGAACGCGGATCTGATGCTCACCCGGCTCCGGAACCGGCACCTCCCGGACCGACAGCGGCTCGCTGAAACTGGTGACGACGGCTGCGCGCATGACGTGCCCCTCCTGGATCGCTTCCCCTCCAGCGTCGGTCCGGGCGCGCGGCCCCGGCAGAGCCTTTGGTCCCGTCAGGACCGGGACCGCTGTCGCGTCGCATAGCCGGACGCGTACCCCGCGTTGATCGTGGAGGCTCTAGACGAGCTGGACGGTGGTCAGGCAGGTCGGCGCGTCCTGGCCGGTGGTGATCCTCGTCCGCCCGGTCTTGCCGGCGTAGGTGACCTGCAGCGTGCCCTCGATGTCGCGGGGCAGCCAGAAACCGGCGAACCCGTTGTCGAAGGTCGTCCGCGCACCGTCGACCAGCACCTTGTCGTGCGTCTCATCCACGATCCTCACCTGGAGCTCGGCCGTGGCGAGCTCGCCCTTGCAGGTGGTGAGGGAGTGGTGGAAGCACTCGTGCGTCCGGTCCACGAAAGGCGCCACCGACAGGTAGAAGCGGTCGCCGGGGATGGCGAGCGGATACTCCTCGACGCCGCTGGAGAGAACCAGTTCACTCGGGCGCACAGAGGCCTTCAGCCCGGCCGGACGCTGATCGACGCTCAGCCGGTCGAGGTGGTCGATCACCTCCACGGCGCTCCTGCCGGCCAGGCCGTGGGCGGTCAGCAACGCTTCGGCTCGGCCCGCCGCCGCAGACGTCGCGGTGGCGGGCTCGGTGACCGGCTCGTCGCTCGTCGCGCAACCGGTCAGCAGCAGTGCACACAGCGCCCCGGCAGCCAGGAGTCCTCGCATGGCCCTGCCCTCGTCTCGATCGTCGCAACCGTGGACCGGCTCACGAGCCCGGCATCTACGTGCTCACGATGCCCGATCCCGCGAGGCGGCATTCAGAGCCGAAGGCCCCGAACGCCGGCCGGCGGTCACATCTTCTATCAGCGCTGCATCGAAGGCCCTCGGCGAGACCCCCGGTGGGAGCCCTTTCGGCGAGTGAACCATCTGACTTCTTCCGGTTCCGGATGTTTCGCCGGCGGACCACTCTGCGATTGCCCGGCCGCGCCGATGAGCGGGGGTGTGAACGTAGTCGAGGCCAGACCGTAGCCGGTGCAGCCGCCCCGGCTCCACCTGCCGACTCACTACCCGTACAGGAGCCCCGAACGATGTCGACCATCCCCGGCCACAACCTCGAACAACCAACCCCCGCATCACTGACCACCGCGCTCAGCGCCCAGCTCGGCACCGATACCGCCCGCACCCTGGTCGAACTCACCATCAAGAAGCTGCGCCTGTCGCGGCCCTACACCACCGACGACCTGATCGCGATGACCGACGACCTGATGGCTCTCGGCGACGTCCTGCGGGTCACCGCCCGCTCCGAGAAGATCCGCGCGGTGACCTACCGGGCCCTCAACCAGACCATCGGATGACCAGGCGGGCCTGCCACACCGATGTCGCCACCGCTTCAGCCCGCGCAGCGCGGGAGCCGACCATGCCGGAGACCCACATGACCCCCACCGACCAGCACCACCTCTCCCTGGCCTCCGCCGAACGCACGCGCGTGCTGGCCAGCATCGACTTCGACAACCCGAACCTGCGCAGCACACTCGATCGCATCACCACGCGCACCGCCGCCCGCACCGGCCTACCGATCAGCATGGCCACCCTGGTGTTCAGCACCTCGCAGATGGCCGTCGGCTCCACCGGCCTCGACGACACCTGGATGGCGGCCGCCGAGGGCACCCCCGTCGAATGGTCGTTCTGCGCCAACACGATCACCACCGGCCGCCCCTACGTCATCCCCGACGCCCCGCACTCCGAACAGGCCGGCAACCCCTTGGTCACGCAGGACGGCATCGCCAGCTACGCCGGTGTCCCCGTCACCGTCGGCGGCCAGATCGTCGGCGCCCACTGCATCCTCGGCACCGAGCCCCACCAGTTCACCCCCGGCCACCTCGCCGAACTGAACACCGCGGCCCAGGAGATCGCCGCGGTGCTGCAGGAGTTCAGCGACCTCGACTGAAGGATCGTCACGCCGGCCAGCGAGAAGGTGGTCCAGGACCGTGCCGGCAGACTCGTTCTCAGCGCCACCGGGCGGCGACCCGCAGCACGACACCCGGCAGCGCCGCGACAGCGACACAGAGCAGCATCGTCGCGCCGCTCAGCGGCTCGGTGCCCAGCAGAGCGCGCAGCGGCCCGGCCACCACACCGGCCACCTGCAGCAGGACACAGACCGCCACCGCGGCCGGCAGCGCGTGGTTGCGGGCGGCACCGGGCGCGGCCTTCGCCCGCACGGCCAGGGCCACCCCGAGCTGGGCGAGCCCGAGCACCAGGAACATCACCGACTGCCACGGCAGGCCCCGCTGGGCGGCCACCACCCCGGCGGCGAGCGTCACCGCGGCCACCAGGCCGGCCCCGGCCAGGATGCCGCGCAACAGTCCCGCGCCGAGCACCGACTCCTGCGGCGAGCGCGGCGGCCGACGCAGCACGTCCTCCTCGGCCGGTTCGGCGCCCAGCGCGACGCCCGGCACCCCGTGGGTGAGCAGGTTGATCCAGAGCAGCTGGGCCGGCAGCAGGGCCAGCGGCATGCCCAGCAGCGGGCCGGCCAGCATCACGATCAGCTCGGCCACCCCGCCGGACAGCCCGTACCGCAGGAAGCGGCGGATGTTGTCGTAGATGCGGCGGCCCTCGCCGATGGCGTCGGCCACGGTGCCCAGGTTGTCGTCGACCAGCACCAGCTCGGCGGCCTGCCGGGCGACCTCGGTGCCGCTGCCCATGGCGACGCCGATGTCGGCGCGGCGCAGCGCCGGGGCGTCGTTCACCCCGTCCCCGGTCATCGCGACGACCTCACCCTGCTTCTGCAGGGCGGCGATGATGTCCAGTTTCTGCTCCGGCTGCGTGCGGGCGTACACCCGGGTGTGCTCGATGTCGGTTGCGGTGAGCGCGCCGGTGTCGCCGCGGGCGACGTCGTCGCCCGGGCGCAGGATGCCGAGCCGGCGTCCGACGGCGGTCGCGGTCCCCGGGTGGTCACCCGTGATCAGAAGCAGCCGTACGCCGGAGCGCTCGAACGCGGCGGCGGTGTCGCGGGCGGTCGCTCGCAACGGGTCGCCGATCCCGACCAGCCCGGCGGCGCGCAATGGTGGCGGAGCCGCCGGGTCCGGTCGTGCGGTGACCGTCGCTGTGGCGACCGCCAGCACCCGCAGCCCGTCGGCGGCCAGCTCCGCTGCCGCCGCGAGCAGTGCCGCGTCGACCGCCGGATCGAGTACGGTCTCCGGCGCGCCCTTGCACACCACCAGGTGCGCGCCGGACGGCAGCCGGTGCACCGTGGTCATCCGGCGCCGGCCCTGCTCGAACGGCTGCTCCGCGACCCGGGGAGCGGCCGCCCGTTCGGCGTCCGGGTCGAGGCCGCAGCGGGCCGCGAAGGTGAGCAGCGCGGCCTCCATCGGATCGCCGGCTGCCGCCCATCCGGTGCGGTCGCGGTCCGGTGGCAGCAGGCTTGCGTCGTTGCACAGCACCCCGGCGCGGGCCAGCGCCCGCAGCGGCTCGCCACCCGCACCGGCGACCGTGCCGGTGGGGTTGTAGCCGCTTCCGGACACGGTGCAGCGGGCGCCGTCCGCGGTGACCGCCTGCTGCACCGCCATCCGGTTCTCGGTGAGCGTCCCGGTCTTGTCGGAGGCGATCACGGTGACCGAGCCGAGCGTCTCCACGGCGTGCAACCGGCGCGGGATCGCCCGGGTCCGGGCCATCCGCCGGGCGCCCAGCGCCAGAGCGAGCGTCACGACGGCCGGCAGGCTCTCCGGCACCGCGGCGACCACCAGGCTCACCGCGGTGATCGCCATCCGGACCACCGGCTGCCCGGACAGCACCCCGGCGGCGAAGACCAGCGACGACACCACGACCGCGGTCACGCCGAGGATCCGGCCGAGGGCGGAGATGCGCCGCTGCAACGGGGTCGGGCCGGGACGGGTCCGCGCCACCAGATCGGAGATGCGGCCAAGGGCGCTGGCCGATCCGGTCGCCAGCACGGTGCCGGCCGCCCGGCCACCGGCCAGCACGGTCCCGGCGCCCGCGGTCTCGGTCACCTCGCGGTGCACCGGCACCGACTCGCCGGTCAGCGCGGACTCGTCGAACGTGGCCCGTTGCGCCTCGTCCAGCACCAGGTCGGCGGGCACCACGTCGCCGGCTTCCAGCCGGACATGGTCGCCGCGGACCAGCTCCGCGGCCGGCACGATCTGGTCGCGGCCGTCGCGGACCACCCGCGCGAGCGGGGCGGCGAGCCGGTCGAGAGCGGCGATCGCGGCGTCCGCCCGCACCTCCTGAACCACGCCGATCACCGTGTTGACGCACACCACCAGCAGGATGATCAGGGTGTCCGGCAGGTCGCCGAGCGCGGCGGTCACCGCCCCGGCTGCCATCAGCAGCGCCACCAGCGGATCGGCCAGTTGCCGGCCGACCCGCCCGGCGATGCCGCGCCGCGGTGGCGCGGCCACCACATTGGGACCGTCCTCGGCGAGCCGTGCGGCCGCCTGGTCGCTGGACAGGCCCCGCACCGCGGGGCCCGCCGCCTCGACGGGGCTCATCATCACCGCTGCCCTTCCCGGCCGGGCCGGCCGGTCGAGTGACATGACGGCGCCCACCTGCCGGATCGTGCTCACCGGGACGGTTCCCGTCTTGACGACGGTGGGTCTGACGGCGCGACGGCCGTCCTCTGGTCTACCGGCGGCCGGTGCGCTGTGACGTCCGGCGGTGGGTGCCTGAGGAAAGCGTCGCTCGCGCCGCGCGAGCCGCCCAGGGCCGTAGGTCCCGATCCACCGCGGCAACCCTCGAAGGCCCAACGGACCCCGGGCAGGTGCCGGCCGGCCGTGCCGGGAACCGCGCTGTCCGGCCTAGCGTGCGGTTATGCGTACCGTCGGAACGGTCGAGGAGAAGCTGCCCGTCGTGGTCGGCGTCGATGACGTGCCGGGCGGGCTGCAGGTGGTCGATGTCGCCGCGGTCGAGGCCGCGTACCGGGGTGTGCCGCTGCAGATCCTGCATGCCTGGCCCGGCCGGTACGGCGGCCCGCCGCGCCGGCGCTCCGCCCGCCCGGACCCGGCCGGCGGCCGCCACCTGCTGGACCTGGC
>NZ_JBEZZB010000164.1:0-23006 GCF_040638955.1 Actinoplanes sp. NPDC024001 | reverse complement strand
GCGAGCAGCACGGCGGCGACGGCCAGGACCGTCAGGAAGCGGCGGCGGGAGCGGACGGCGACGGGCGCGGTGGGCGCTTCCCGGGCGGTGCCGGCGTCGCGCAGCCGCAGCGCGAGGAGCACGATGACGACCGCGCCGAGCAGCGAGGTCGGGACGCCGGTGGGGATCGAGGCGGCGGCCTGCGCACCCATCACGGCCCGCAGCGCGGCGTCGGCGAGCAGCACGAACAGCGCTCCGACCAGGCCGCAGGCCGGGATCAGGAAGCGGTGCCGGCTCAGCACGCCGATGCGGGCGGCGGCCAGGCGTACGGCGACGGGCGCGGCGAGACCGACGAAGGCGAGCGGGCCGGCGAGGGTCACCGAGATGCTGGTCAGCAGGACCGCGCAGAGCACCGCGGCGAGCCGGGTGGCGCGGACCGGCACACCGAGCGAGGCGGCGGTGTCGTCGCCGAGACCGAGCACGTCGAGGCGCCGGGACAGCAGCAGGGCGGCGCCGAGCACCACGACGACGACCGGGGCGGCGCGCGCGGCGGCGTCCAGGTTGAGCTGCGCGAGCGAGCCGCTCCCCCACGCGTACAGGCCGGTGGTGCTCTCCCGGAACAGGATGAGCAGCGCCATCGCGACCGCCGAGCCGGCCAGGATCAGCCGGGTCGTGCCGACGCCGGAGGCGCTGCCGGCCAGGCCGAGCACGAGCGCCGCGGCGAGCAGGCCGCCGCCGAACGCCACCGCGCCGGAGGCCCACAGCGGCACCGCGAGGCCGAACGCGGCGACCACGCACAGCGCGAAATAGGAGCCCGCGGTGACGGCCAGGGTGTCCGGCGCGGCCAGCGCGTTGCGGGTGACCGACTGCAACAGCGCGCCGGCGGCGCCGAGCGCCACCCCGACCGCGATCCCGGCGAGCACGCGCGGCAGGCGCGAGCCGGTCAGCACATTCCCGATCGGTACGCCGCCGACGTCCGCCCGCGCGCCGAACAGGTACCGCAGCAGATCCCAGGACCCGACCCCGGAGGTGCCCTGGGTCACGTGCCACAGGCCGACCACCACGACCACGACGAGCAGGGCGGCCAGGATGACCGCCCCGCTCACGCCGCGACCGAGCCCCACGGCGGGCAGCGCCCGCCGCACCCGGAGGTCGCTCATCCCCGGGTCAGGATCTTCACGTACGCGTCGATCGCCTGCTCGTTGGAGAGCGGGCCGCCGGCTCCCCAGACGCCTGCGGGGAAGGCGTACGCCCGCTTCTCCTTCACCGCCGGCAGCGCGGTCCAGATCGGGCTCTTGGTCAGCTCCTTGACGTAGCTGTCGGGGGTCTCGTCGTCGGAGTAGAACAGCGTCGCGCTCCCGACGGCGGTCAGCCCCTCGATGTCGGTCTGCGCGAGACCGTAGGCGGGGTCGACGCCGCCGCTGCCGTACGCCGCGTTGATCTTGTCGGTCCAGGCCGGGGTCAGGCCGAGCTGCTCGCCGAGCTCGGTGAACAGGGCGCCCTTGCCGTACGGGCGGATGACGACGTTGCCGCCCTCGATCCAGCCGTCGAAGAACAGGAAGTCCCTGGCCGTCACGTTCGCGGCGGCGACCTTCCGCTTGGCCTCGGCGAGGTGCCGGTCGAACTGCTGGAGCACCAGGTCGGCGCGCTCGGTGCGGCCGGTGGCCGTACCGATCATCGAGAAGACCTTCTTCATGTTGGCGATCTGGCCGGAGGCGTCGGCGCCGACCGTGGCGAGCACGGGCACGCCACGCTTCTCCAGTTTGGTGATCAGCTCGTCGTCGGCCTTGAACGCCTCGACGATGATCAGGTCGGGATTCGTGGCGTACAGGGCGTCGAGGTCGGGCTCACCACGCTGGCCGGCGTCGACGACGGTCGCCGGGAGCTTCTCGGCTTTCACGTAGGTGCCGTACCTCTTCGGGTCGGCGACCGCGACCGGGGTGAGGCAGAGGGTGAGCAGGTCCTCGGTCTGCTGCCACTCCAGCACCGCGACGCGCTGTGCGGGCTTGGCGAGCTCCACCTTGCGGCCGACGCCGTCGGTCATCGACACCGGGCCGGTCGCGGTCGTGGTGGTGTCCTCGGCGCACGTCTGCGACGCGGGCGCGGCGGAGCCGCCGGCGGCGGGCTCGTCGACCTTCGTGGTGCCGCAGGCGGTGAGCGCGGCAAGCGCGACGAGCGTCGCGGTGGTGGCCGCGAGGCGGTTGACAGGGATCATGCGACTGTCTCTCCTGGGTGGATCGTGGTGGCCGCCGGAGCGGCGTTGCGGTTGCGGGCGGGATGCCGCCCGACCGGGTCGATGCGCAGGCGGCCGGTGCGGGGATCGGCCTCGACCTCGACGCGCAGGTCGTAGACCTCGCTGAGGTTTTCGGTGGTGAGCACCGCGCGCGGGTCGCCGGCGGCGTGGATGTGCCCGGCGTGCAGCAGCACGAGGGTGTCGGCGACGCGGGCGGCGTGGTCGAGGTCGTGCAGCACGATGCCGACGGCGGCGCCGTGCTCGCCGGCGAGGTCGCGGACCAGGTCGAGCGTCTCGATCTGGTAGCGCAGGTCCAGGTGGTTCGTCGGCTCGTCGAGCAGCACGACGCCGGTCTCCTGGGCCAGGCACGCGGCCAGCCAGACCCGCTGCATCTCGCCACCGGACAGCTCGCCGACCGGGCGGTCGGCCATCCGCCGTACGCCGGTGACGTCCATCGCACGATCGACGGCGGTGCGGTCGGCCGCCGACGGACCGGCGAAGCGGCGCCGGTGCGGATGGCGGCCGAACGCGACGACCTCGCTGACCGTCAGCCCGTGCGGGGCCCGCCGCGACTGCGCGAACAGGGTGACCTCGCGGGCGAACTCGCGGGCGCTGAGCAGCGACACCGCACGCTGCCCGAGCAGCACCTCGCCGCCGTCCACGCGATGCAGCCGGGCCAGCGAGCGCAGCAGGGTGGACTTCCCGCTCCCGTTCGGCCCGACGAGCGCCGTCACGTGGCCGGGCGCCAGCGTCACCGAGACACCGTGCACCACCGCGGTCTTCCCGTAGCGAAGCGTCAGCTGCTCACCACGCAAGACGGCCGGCGTCGTGGACATCGATCAGCTCCGTAATCCCGGGCAACTTAGGGTTGCCTTGCCTTACGGAGGCTAGGTGAAGATCAACTTGTCGGCAATCCCGCACCCAGGACAGGCGATACGGGATTCCGGACATCCAGCGCGCCGGGCGTCACCTTCATCACCCGCCGGAACGCCGCGATGAACGTGCTCGGCTGCGAATAGCCCAGCCGTTCCGACACGCCCCGCACGTCGACGCCCTCGGACAGCAGCGCCAGCGCCTCGTGCACCCGCAGGGCCTGGCGCCACTGCGCGAACGACAACCCGGTCGCGGAGCGGAACGCCCGGGTGATCGTGCGGTCGCTCACACCCAGCTGCGCCGCCCACTCCAGCAGGCCGCGATCGTCGGACGGATCGGCGAGCAGCGCCTCGGCGATCGTGTCGATCCGCGGATCCCCCGGCAGCTCGATCGCGAACTGCCGCTCGGCCGGGTCGAGCACGTCGAACACGACCGCCTCGGTCCGGGCCCGCGCGCCGAAGTCGAGATCGTCACGCTCCAGGCGCAGCAGCAACGACTCCAGCAGCGGCGTCACCGTGATCAATGTCGGTCCGGCGAACGCGACCGGGGTGCGCTCCGGGGCGAAGAACGCGTCGTGGAGCTCCGCCGCGGCCGTCAGCCGGCCGCCGTGCACCACCCCGGCCGGCAGCCACATGCCGAACCCGGCCGGCACGGTGAAGATCCGGTTGCCGATCCGGGAGGTCAGCGTCCCGCCGCGGACCCAGACCAGCTCGTGCATCGGGTGCGAGTGCGGCGACCACTCGGTCGCCACCCCGGGCACCTCAGACTCGGCGATGATGACCAGCGGCGCCGGGTCGCCGGCCGGCACGGACACGGCCTGGCGGACCACCGTGCCCGGATCACGCCGCCAGGAACCGAGACCGAGATCGTCGTGGGCCGGTGCAACCATGCGGGGCAGCGTACTCACGGGTCATCGCCCGCTGCCGATCCGGCGCCGCCTGCCGATTCGCGAGGAGCGTGCCGGGCCGATCATCAAGCACGTGGTGCCTGATCGGCCGGCCTTTGTG
The DNA here is from genome assembly GCF_040638955.1 of Actinoplanes sp. NPDC024001. Classification (NCBI taxonomy): domain Bacteria; kingdom Bacillati; phylum Actinomycetota; class Actinomycetes; order Micromonosporales; family Micromonosporaceae; genus Actinoplanes; species Actinoplanes sp. NPDC024001. The sequence continues at coordinate 18,914 of NZ_JBEZZB010000164.1, read as the reverse complement.
ACACGACGATGAATTATCGACGTGCCCTGTCGGTGCCAGACTCTGCCGCAACGGCTACGGGCAGGAGGTCGCCGCGTGGAGCTGCTGAAACCGGACGACGTCCTGGCGAACATCTTGAGGTACATGTTCGGATCCGGCTCGATCATCGTGACCATCTTCCTGGTCTCGAAGTTCGTCCTGGACTGGTTCGCGTTCGGCAGGTCCGCTGTCGAGTACACCCGCCGAACCATCGACGGGACCGTCCGCGCCTACGGCAGGATCCGGCGGATCGGGCCGCTGGGATCGGTGATCGCTGTGGGGACGACGATCGCCATGCTGGCGATCCAGGCGCTGTGGCTGGCGTCGTCGTACATCGTGGGCAACGGGGTCGCTCTGTTCGTCCTCAACCGGCCGGTCAACGACGGCCCTCACTGGGGCGAGTTCATCGCCTCGCTGCGGTGGGACGTGGTGTCGATCGCCTACGTCGCCCTGGCGGCACTCGCACTGATCATCCAGTATGGTCGCCGCCATTCCAGCTCCGACCGCAATCCGGCGCTCACCGCCATCATGGTGCCGCTGGCAATGATCGGTGGGCTCGCCGCCGTGGGCGCGCTGCTGGGCGGACTGATGTGGGCGCTGCTGACGTGGAAACCCACTCCCAGCGTCGACTTCACCGCGGCCTGGGCGGGGCAGTTCGGCCTGCAGACCGCAACCATCGCGGGCATCGCCGTCCTCTACGCGATCTCCACCTCGGTGATCATGAAGACGCCGCAACTGATGGCGCGAGCATGGCAGAAGCCTCCGGAAGGGGATCAGACCTCCCCCGCACCACAAAGTTGGCGGCAGGACCGTATCGGGTGAGCCTGCCCTGCCATCGCCGGTGTCAGTTGTCCGGCGACCTCGGCCGTTATCGCCTGCGGGGCCGTCGACAGACCCCACGCTGATCGCGGTGAGCCGGCGGGTTGACGGCGGTGAGCTGATCATCGAGGAGGGTGCCCGAGCGGAGATCATCTTCCCCGGAGGGCGGCGGATCAGCGCGGGTCCGGGCCACCATGCCGAACGGGGTCCGGCCTCGCTGTAGGTCGGCGCAACCGAACTTCTCCCGGGGGCGAACCGGGGCGGCACCACCGCCTCGCCACCCTCGGGCCATGAGGTTGCGCCGCATGCTCGCCGCCGCGCTGATCGCCGGCGGCGTCCTGGTCTCACCGGCGGCGTCCGCGCCGGCCGCGCCGGGCTGCACCAGAACGCTCAACGTGGTCGCCCACCAGGACGACGACCTGCTCTTCATCAACCCGGACGTCAGCCGCGACATCGCCGACGGCAGGTGCGTGACCACGGCGTTCGTGACCGCCGGCGACGCGGGACGGCCCGCGGCCTACTGGCGCGGGCGGGAGGCGGGGGCGATGGCGGCCTACGCCGCGATGGCCGGGGTGGCCAACCGGTGGACCGCCGACACGGTGACCCTGGCCGGGCGCAAGGTGCTCCGCCGGTCGCTGATCGGCGCGCCGATCAAGCTGCTGTTCCTGCGGCTGCCGGACGGGCACGGTTACGCGGTGCACGGCTACCAGACCCTGCACAAGCTGTTCAGCGGCGAGATCGCCACGATCCGCGCGATCGACGGAACCGCGAGGTACAGCCGGCAGGCCCTGATCGACACGCTGGCCGCCGTGATGACCGCCCACCAGCCGCGCGTCGTGCGCACGCTGGACTACACCGGCTCGCTCGGCGACGGCGACCACGCCGACCACCACAGCGCCGCCTACTTCGCGCAGGCCGCCCACCGGCTCTACCGGACGCCGCACTGGCTCGTCGGCTACCAGGGCTACCGGGCCGTCCAGCGCCCGGTCAACCTGCCGCCGGAGGTCCGTGAGGACAAGCTGCGCTGGTTCCTCGCCTACGCGTCGCACGACGTGCGCGTCTGCCGCACCGCCGCCGCCTGCCGCAACGGCATGTACGGGCCGCGCTTCGCCCGCCGTTACCCGATCAGCAACGAGTCGGTGGGCCGCTGACACCCGCACGGGGCTCCGCGGACCTCGCGAACGTCCGGCTGGTCAGGTCCATCCGCACGGATCGCCGGCGGATATCCGGCCCGGGCTTTCCACGACCGCGACCACGCCGAGGGTCATCTCATGATGGCCGGCGAGGGTCTTCAGCAGGTCGTTGCGCTCCACAGCGCCGTCCTGCGGCATGTCGATCATCACGCATCGGGTGAGCGGGCGGACGATGCGCAGGACGACGTCGGCGCCCACCCGGAGCCGGCGTCCCGGCCAGTCGTCCTCCGCAAAGCCGGGCCCGGCGCCGTCGAGCAGCAGGTTGGCCCGGAACCGGAGGGGGTCGACACCCCCGCCGCCGGGCTCACCGCCGGCGAGTTCGGACAGGGCGTGCAGGGACGCCGTGCTCAGCAGGCTGACCGGGCCCTCGTCGTGATGCGGGACCGCCGCCTCCGGGGTGAGGGTCACCGCGCGGCCGAGGATCTCGCTGACGGCCCGGTGGCCGGCGGCGTCGTCGGCGGTGAAGCGGCGCCCGTCGGGCATCTCCACGACGGGGGCGGGCTCGGCCGCGTACGCCCGGAAGCGGAACAGGCCCGGCATCCGCCGGAACCTGCGGGTGTTCTTGCCGCTGCCGAACTTGCCGTCCCCGTCGCGCACCGCCCACAGCCGGTCGCCGGCCAGGCCTCGCTCACCCACCTCGGCGGCTGACACCACCTCGCCGAGCATGGACTTCACCGGGAAGCGGCGGATCTCGGCAACGTGCACGCGGCGAGGGTACGAGATCAGAGCTAGCATCCCTGACGTGGGAGGCAGCGCGGTGCGGGTCGAGTTGGTCACCGGTGACATCACCGTCGAGCAGGTCGACGCCATCGTCAACGCGGCGAACTCGTCGCTGCTGGGCGGCGGCGGCGTCGACGGAGCGATCCACCGCAAGGGCGGCCCGGCGATCCTGGAGGAGTGCCGCGCCCTGCGCGCCAGCCGGTACGGCAAAGGCCTGAAGGCCGGCCAGTCGGTGGCCACCACCGCGGGGCGGCTACCGGCCCGGTGGGTGATCCACACCGTCGGACCGGTGTTCAGCACGGACGAGGACCGCGCGCCGCTGCTGCGGAGCTGCTACACCACGTCGCTCGCCGTCGCCGACGAGCTGGGTGCCCGGTCGGTCGCATACCCGCTGATCTCCTCCGGGGTGTACCGGTGGCCGAAGGACGATGCGGTCCTCCAGGCGCTGACCGCGCTGCACGCCGCGCCGACCTCCGTGGAACTGGTCCGCCTGGTGCTCTTCGACGAGCCGACCCGCCGCGCCGCGGAGCGCGTCCGTCAGGCCTTCGACCGCGACCGCTGATCCACCGATCGACGTCACCTCGACCAGGTTCTGCCTCGACGGCCGGACGCCGACCCTGAACGTGACCGCGCCGGTCGACAGCAGCGACCTCCGGTGGCGGAGAGCTGTCGGAGGTCGCCGCTAGCATCCCGCGCATGAGTTACGGGATCACCGCCTACGCGGTCGACATCGAGAAGATCCGGGGGCAGGTCGGCAGCGGAGACGCCGGGCTGGCGGAGAAATACGCCGCCAGCTTCCCGGAGCACCGGCACGACCTGCAGGAGCACGTCAACGAGCTGCGCGGCGACGACGCCGTCACGCTTGCCGACATCGCCCGGCAGGTCATCATGGGCGAGCCCTATGACGAGCGGCTCGGCTCGGCGTACCGGTACTTTCTGGAGCACCTGTGCGAGCGCAGCGGCGAGCGGCAGCACAACCACGGGTTCGGGCCGTTCTCCGGCTGGGACTATCTGCGCGTGGTCGACGAGGCGCTGGCGAGTGCGGGTCTCCTCGCGCCGGGCTTCTCCCTGGAGGGCCTGATCTCCAGCGGCTCGCCGGTGCCCCTGCCCTACGCCGACTTCCCGGCCGTCGGGCACCAGCTCAACGCCGAGCTGGCCGCCCCGGCCGAGCGGCTGGCGCACGCGCCCAACTCCTGCCTGCCCGACGACGAGTTCGGCATGCAGGCGTACGCGCTGTTCCAGTGGCTGGCCTGCACCGAGGGCGAGGGCCTCGACCTGGTCACGTTCTACTACTGACCTCGGCCGGCGACGGTCGGCTCGTGCGGCCCGGTCCGGCGCACCGGCAGGTCCAGCTCCAGCCCGGCCTCGCGCAGCGCCCGCCAGCGGGTGCTCGGCCACGTCGTAGACGGGGGCGAACGTCCGTCGGACATGCCGCACGCTCAACCGGGCCCGCAATTGGCAACCGCTTGCGATCCGGCTGAGCTGCCCCTGAGATGGACGGGTGACGGTGACCCATCTCTGGATCGACGCGTCCGCCGGCATCGCCGGCGACATGCTGCTCGGCGCCCTGCACGACGCCGGCGCCGACCTCGGCCACATTCAGGCGGCGGTGGACGCGGTGCTGCCCGGCGCGGTGCGGATCACCGCCACCGACGTGCGCCGCGCCGGCCTGCGGGCCCGCAAGATCGAGGTCACCCCGATCGCCGCCGATCAGCCGCACCGCACCTGGCGCGACATCCGCCGCCTGCTGGACCCGTCGTCGCGGGCGGCGGAGGTCTTCGCCCGTCTCGCCGCCGCGGAGGCCACCGTGCACGGCGTCACCCCGGACGAGGTGCACTTCCACGAGGTCGGGGCGCTCGACGCGATCGCGGACGTGGTCGGCGCCTGCGCGGCCGCCGACGCGCTGGGCATCGCCACCGTCTCGGCGAGCGCGGTGTCCGTGGGCTCCGGCACGGTCCGCGCCGCTCACGGCCTGCTGCCGGTTCCGGCGCCGGCCGTCGCCGAACTGTGCCGGGATTGGCAGGTGCGCGCCGGCGGCAGCGGCGAACTGGCCACCCCGACCGGCATGGCCCTGCTGCGCACCCTGGCCGCGACCTGCGAGGACCTGCCCACGCTGACGATCACCGCGGTCGGTGTCGGCGCCGGCAGCCGGGACACCCCCGGCCGACCGAACGTGGTGCGGGCCCTGCTCGGCGCCGCGCCCCGCGCCGCTGAGGACTGCGTCCAGCTGGAGGCCAATGTCGACGACTTCGACCCGCGGCTGTGGCCCGGCGTGCTCGCCGGGCTGCTCGACGCGGGCGCGGACGACGCCTGGCTGACGCCGATCCTGATGAAGAAGGGCCGGCCGGCGCACACGCTGGCCGCGCTCTGCGCGCCCGGCGCGGTCGACGCGGTCCGGGCCCGGATCTTCCGCGACACCAGCACCCTCGGGGTACGGGCGTCAGCACGTGGCAAGACCGCGTTGGAACGCACCTTCGTGCCGGTGCGGGTGGACGGCCACCCCATCCCCGTGAAGGTCGGTCACGCGGACGGGGTGATCGTGCAGGTCATGCCGGAGTTCGAGAATGTGGCGGCACTGGCCCGGGCGCTCGGCATCGCCGAACGCGACGCTCTCGACCGGGCAGTGCAGGCCGCCAGATCCACCGGCCTGCACCCGGGCGCGCCGGCCCCGGGCGTCTAGAACCAGACTTTTCGACCACCGACCGGGCGGCCGACAGCACCGAGGATCCAGAGCACGGCGCCGATCACGAGCAGGATGATGCCGATCGTGTAGAGGATGGACACGTTCAGGAAGATGCCCAGCAGCAGAAGGATGAGACCCAGAATCAGCATGTCGTTGCTCCGTTTCGTCGGCGGCGTCTGCCGCGGACCCTGCTGTACCCAACGCATCGAAATACCAATCAACGTCGCTGGCCGGGCCCGTACCTAGACTGGTGCCATGCGTGAGCTGCCGGTCGTCGACGTGTCCGCGCTGATCGGGCGGCCCGGTCCACCGATGCGCCAGGTCGCCGCTGAGATCGAGCGCGCCTGCCGCGACAGCGGCTTCTTCTACGTCGTCGGCCACGGCGTGCCGGCCGAGCTGCTGAGCCGGCTCGACACCGCCGCCCGGCGGTTCTTCCGCCTGCCGGAGGCGGACAAGATGGAGATCGCCATGTCGCACGGCGGTGCGGCCTGGCGCGGATACTTCCCAGTCGGCGCCGAGCTGACCTCCGGCCGGCCGGACCGCAAGGAGGGGCTGTACTTCGGTGCGGAACTCGGCGCGGACGACCCCCGCGTGCGTGCCGGCCTGCCGCTGCACGGCAGCAACCTCTTTCCCCGCCAGGTGCCGGAGCTGCGGGAAGCTGTGCTCGACTACCTCGCGGCGCTGACGACGACCGCGCAGGCGGTGCTGCGCGGCGTCGCGGTCAGCCTGGACCTCGACGCCGGCTATTTCGCCGACGGGTACACCGCCGATCCGACGGTGCTGTTCCGGATCTTCCACTATCCGCCGTCGCCACCGGACAGTGACGACTGGGGAGTCGGCGAGCACACCGATTACGGCCTGCTCACCCTGCTCGCCCAGGACGCCAACGGCGGCCTGCAGGTGCGCTCAGCCGACGGCTGGATCGACGCGCCGCCGGTCCCGGGCGCGTTCGTGTGCAACATCGGCGACATGCTCGACCGGCTGACCGGCGGCTGGTACAGGTCGACGCCGCACCGGGTCCGTAACGTCAGCGGCCGCGACCGGCTGTCCTTTCCGTTCTTCTTCGACCCGGATTTCACCGCCGAGGTCCCGCCGCTGCCTCGCCGTGCGGCAAGCCGCACGGACGGCGTCTCCCGGTGGGACGGTCAAGATCTTCAAGCATTTCACGGTACGTACGGCGACTACCTGATCAGCAAGGTGTCCCACGTCTTCCCGCAATTGCGCCAGGAGGTGCGGCTCAACCGGAGACCCCGGCGTACATGAGCCATCGCTCGCGCGGTGACAACCGCAACCGCACCTTGCCGGCGTCGACGTGGCCGACCGCGGGCAGCCGCTCCCGGATGCGTTCCTGCGCCGCCTCCGCGGCGTCGGTCAGCAGTCGCTGCACCGCCGCGTGGTCACGGTGCTCCTGGGAGAGCATCACGATCAGCTTCGCGCGACCCCGTACGACATCGCCGCGGCACAACCGGGACTGGGCGTAGGCGACCTCGCACCGCCGGGTGTGCGGCTGCAGCGCAGCCTGCACCTCGGCCAGCAGGACCGGCGTGTCGACCGTGCGGTAGGGCAACTGCCACCACAACCAGATCGGGTACGGCACCCGGCCCGTCGTCGTCGCCCCGGTCTGCTGGCTGGACTGTGGATAGGAGCAGCGCATCGCCGGGCTCAGCGCCACCTTCCAGTCCGCGATCAGGCTCTCGTCGGTCTCGCCGGTGGCCGCGGACCCGTGCCCGGCGCAGTCGACCAGCCTCGGCAGCGCCTCCCGCCAGCCGCCCGACCACTGCGGGAACTTCCCGGGCGACGCGGCCGCGACCGGCAGCACCAGGTTGATGAAGGTCGTCTTGCGCATGCTGGAGATCGACGCGGCCAGCACCCCGATGCCGCGGGCCCGTAACGCCGCCACGACCGCCGCGGTGGTCCCGGCCCGGGACGGACCGACGACGCTCGCGATCATCGCCCGCCGGGGCACGAGCGCGGACGACTCGGGGAACGACCGGGCACGTGCCTGGCGGTAGCGTTCCCGGTCGAAGCCACGGATCGTGAACCACTCGCCACGGGCCCGGTTGAATCGCTGGTCGTTCAGTTTGAGGCCGAACCCGTACTCCTCGGCGAGGGTGGCCAGCTCGGTCTCGATGTCGAGTCGTACGTCGGACATCGTGGGGTCCACGCCGATCGCGAAGCGCAGGCAGGGCCCGATCGCATCGCGCAACCGCTCGTTGGAGCCGTCGCCGCGCTCCGAGACATGGGTCTGCGGGAACGGCGCGACCGGCGTGTGCAGGTGCAGCACCGGGGTGTCGCGTTCGGCGGCCAGCCCGGTGAGTTTCTCGATGACCAGCGCCTGCATGAGCGCTTCCCGGTAGTTCGGGGACCAGTGCTGGTTGCCCAGCGTGATCAGCACCTCGACCTTGCGGGTGGACTGGTGGATGAAGCCGGGATTCGGGACGGCGTGCCCGGAGTACGAGAACGTGTCGCGGCGCCCGGTGTGCTCCGGCGGGCCGATCTGCACCCGGCCGCTGAACGCGGAGATCGCCGACGGCCACGTCGACGTCGACACCGACAGCCCCGCGACGGAGAAGTGCAGGAAGTCGGTCGGCCAGGCGTCCGGATCGTCCTTGTCCGGGTCGGCGCTGTCGATCGCCATCGGCAGCGGCCCGTCATGACCGTTCGCCGGCCCGTGGATCATCGTGAACTGGACCGAGGCGGAGCTGATGCCGGCCGCCTCCGCCGCGATCCGGGCCAGTTCCGACGACTTCGTCGAGCTCGCGGGCGACGTCACCTCACACCTCGCCCCGCGCGTCGAAGAAGTCGTCCGGCTCGACGGTGCGCCGGGTGGCCCGGCGCGCGTCGCGCAGCCAGCGCGGCACCCGCGTGGACCGGGGCACCGAGCTGCTGCGGTGCGCCCGCCGGGCGTAGAACTCGCAGAGACAACAGAGCAGGATCAGCAGCAGCACGGCCAGGGCCAGCTGGAACAGCCGGGCCATCTCGACGTCCGAGCGCACCGTGCCGACCGCGATCGCCAGCGCGGTGGTCACCACGACCGAGGCGGCCGCGAGCGTGCGCTGGAACTTGTGCAGCTGGCCCAGCACCGACCTGGTGCTGGGCAGCGCGAGCCGGGCCAGCAGCAACCCGGGCACCAGCAGCAGCACCGCGACGACGGCGTCCGCCTGCTCGGGGGCGAAACCCTCGGCCACCTCCGCGGAGTAGAGCCACGCCAGCCCGCCGGAGAGCAGCGTCCCGATGCCCAGCACCATCAGCGCCAGGCCGGCCACCATCCGGGTGATGCTCTCGATCAGGGCCGGCGCCTCGTCGGCCAGCGCCATGTAGGCGACCGCGCGGACCGGCTCAGTCGACTGCGGGCTGAGATCGACCGACGGCCGGCGCCAATGCGCGTGGGCGCCGTGCTCGCGCGGGTCGTTGTCCGTGGTCACGTCCCGGCCCACCTGCGCGTCCCGCAGCCCGTTGGCGATGTTCAGCAGCGCCGGCCCGGCGAGTCCGCTCCTGGCCAGGTGCTGCAGCCCGTCCGCGGCGTAGTGCGCGCAGAACGCCGACAGCACGTCCAGCGAACAGTCACCCGCGGACAGCGCCGCGATGACCTCGTCGGCGGTCAGCCTGCGCAGCGGGGGCGCCGACTCCACGCCGACCGGGATCGGCAGGCGGGCCAGATAGGCCTCGTAGCTCGCCAGGTCGACCAGCCGGCGGCGGCCGAGCTCGGCCAGCCTCGACGCGATGCCCTGCATCTCCAGTTCGAGCAGCTTGTGGTGGCTGCCGAGCCGTTGCACGCGGCGGGCCACCGACTCCAGGTCCTGAGCCAGGACCTCGACGAACTCCTCGTCGACGTTGCTGGACATCAGGAACCGCCGGACGCTGATCTCCTGCCGGACCTCCAGGGTCAGGTGGTACGCCTTGACCGACCGCGGGATCTCGGTCTCGTACTCCACGACGAACTCGCGGTTCAGCGGCAGCACGTTCTTCGCCAGCGTCTGCAGCGGCGCCGGCCGGTGCTGGGCCGGCAGCAGCGGCGCCTCCCAGGTCAAGAAGCGGCGCGGCCGGTCCAGGCCGAGCTGCGCGACCAGCCTGAACTGGCGGGTGGCCAGCTGCAGCAGGCGGGCGAACGGCACCATCGGATGATCACCGCCCGCCGCCGGGAACAGCGCGTCCAGACCGGCCAGCGCAAGATCACGTACGGACCGCGAGTTCCCGGTCCGCGTGCCCGGTTCGGGCAGGACAGCGTGATCGAGTGGCGTGTGCAGCCGCTGCCCCACCGGTGAGCCGACGGTGAGCAGCTCGGTGATCGCCGCCTCGATCAGCCAGCGCGACCGCTGATGGGTGTGCCGCAGCTGATGGATCGGGCTGGCCGGCGCGGCCACGTCCTGATGCGCGTTGATCAGCATGAACAGCAGCTTGACGAACGCGGCGGCGGTGACCCGGTTGGCGTCGCGGTGCGACAGCTGCGGCACGACGTCCCCGTTCGAGTCCCGGATGACCACCGGCGCCAGGTCCCGCCGGCTGTAGCGGGAGACCGGCACCCACAGCGACTTGCCGGCCCCGCCCGGCGCCGCCTCGCCCGGCACCATGAGCGTGTCGCACAGCCGCCCGGAGATGACGCTGAGGTCCACGTCGACGCTGATCGACCGGCTCATGTGGCCCCGGTCCATCAGGGTCAGGTGCTCGGAGAGCCGCGGCAGGTGGTCGAGCCGGAAGGACAGGTCCATCAGGGCCAGGCCGAGCGCCGCATCCCGGTTGGGGAAGGTCAGCGGAGCGGTCGGCACCGGCAGCGCCTGGATGAGGGTTCGCAGATGGTCCAGCGACCCGCCCGCCGGCCGGCCGGCGACCGCGGAACTCCCCCGAATGTTGACGGTCATGCTGCTCCTTGCAGGCAGGCGAACGCCGGGTGGCAGGTCGTCGCCCCGCGCGTGACTGTCGCTGTCATCCTCGCCGCCGCGCGGCGAAGCGACCGCTGATCTGTCGCCAAGCGGATAGCTCCGGGCGGGAGGTCAGGGTTCCGCCGTGCGCGCCCGCCTACGCGAACACGTCCGTCAACCGTGGGTGGCGGCCTCCCGGGCGTCGAGCAGTTCGTCCCAGTGCTCCCGGGCCCAGGCGCACGCCGCGGCCATCGGCTCGAGCATGCTGCGGCCCAGCGGCGTCAGCGCGTACTCGACGCGAGGCGCCGGCTCGGGATGGCTGGTTCGGGTGATCAGGCCGTCGCGTTCCAGTGTTCGCAGTGACTTGGTCAGCACTTTCGCGGTGATGCCGCGCAGCGGAGGGCGAAGCTCGGAGAAGCGCCGCGGCCCGTGCTCCAGGCACCGGATGATCATGCCGGCCCATTTGTCGCCGACCCGGATCGGCGACAGACCGGAGGGGCAGACCGGATCGAACATGTCGGGATCGAGGGGCGTCGTCGTCACGGCCTCACGGTAAGTCACGGCCTCACGGTAACCGGTATCCGTTCGGTAACCGCCCACCCGGATACGGTCTGCGGCGGCGCCGGCGACCGGGCCGGCCGAAAAACGGGGGTGTCCGGATGGGCAGGTTGGTGGTCTTCGGTGCGGGTGGCCGGGCCGGGCGGGCGGCCGTCGACGAGGCGCGCCGGCGTGGTCACCGGGTCACGGCGGTGGTCCGCGACCCGGGCAGGCACAGCGGCCTGGCCGGTGCGGGCGTGCACGTGGTCGCCGGTGACGTGACCGACGGGGACAGCGTCGCCCGGGTCGCCGCCGGACACGACGCGGCGATCAGCGCCGTGCACGACGCGGCGGCACAGCCGGACGTCTTCTACACCAGCGCTGCCCGGGCCCTGATCGACGGGCTGGCCCGCGCCGGGGTGCCGCGGCTGATCGTGGTCGGCCTGGCGTCGGTGCTCGCGACCGAGCACGGGGTGGCGCTGATGGACACGCCCGGCTATCCGCAGGAGTACCGCTCGTTCTACCTCGCTCACGCCGCCGGTACGCGGGTGCTGCGGACCGCCACCGCCGGGCTGGACTGGCTGGTCGTCAGCCCGGCCGGCGACTTCGACCACGGCGGTGGACGCTCCGGGCGGTACCGGACGGCGCCCGCCGGCGCGGCCAGCCGGATCTCGTACGCCGATCTCGCCGTCGCGCTGATCGACGAGATCGACACCCCCGCGCACCACCGGACCCACCTGGGTGTGGAGGCCGCCTGATGACCGAGGAGATCTGGGACAGCCCGAACCCCTGGGTGGCCGACCACATCCGCCGTTTCGTGGAGACCGACGGCAACGCCCGGCCCGGCATGACCGAGCTGTTGCTGACCACGCGCGGCCGCCGGTCGGGAAAGCTGCGCCGAACCGTCCTGCTCTACCAGCGGGACGGGGATCGCTACATCGTCGCCGCGTCCAACGCCGGCGCCGACCGGCACCCCGCCTGGTACCTCAATCTCGTCGCCGATCCCGACGTCACCCTGCAGGTCGGCGGTGAGACCGTTGCGGCGCGGGCGCGGATCGCCGCGGCCGGGGAACGACCGCGGCTGTGGCAGCTGATGGTCACGATGATGCCGTCCTACCGCGAATACGAGACGGCGACCACGAGGGACATCCCCGTGGTGATCATCGAACCCTGTCGCCGATCGGTCAGTCCGGTCCCCGACTAGGCGTCCCCAGACTTTTCCCATCGGGCGCCGAGAGGCGGGCCGCAGAGTTCCTCCCGCCGGTCCACCGCGGACCGGCGTACCGATCAGATCCAGGAGGAACCATGCGACGCGCACCTCGCGCGATCATCGGCTCGGCCGTCCTCGGCGGCTTCGCCCTGCTCACCGCCGGCCCGGCGGCGGCCGCGCCGGCCACCCCGCCGGTCACGGCAGCGGGTGAGGCGGCGCAGTACGGCTTCGCCTTCGCCGACCAGCCGAGCAACCCTTCGTACGTCGCCAACGCGCGGATGTCGGCCAACTCGACCGGCGGCACCAACACGGTGACCCGCTACCGCGCCGGCGACTACGAGGTCCGGATGCCGGGCCTCGGCGCCACGCAGGGCGGCAACGTGCAGGTGAGCGCGTACGGCGACCACGACAACCGGTGCAAGGCCACCTACTGGCTGCCGCTCGACGGCGCCATGGCCGTCGGCGTGATCTGTCACAGCCCGTCCGGCGCGCTCGCCGACACCCAGTTCACCGTGCAGTTCCAGCGCGGCAGCAACGACCCGCAGAAGCAGAGCGCCTACCTGCTGGCGCACCCGCCGGTCAGCGGCGCGCCCGACGCCCGCTACTCGTTCAACTCCGGCGGCGCCCCGAACACCGTCACCAGGACCGGCACCGGCGCCTGGTCGGTGGACTTCGGCAGCGGCTTCACCAAGCTCGGCGGTGTCGTGCACGTCAGCGCGTACGGCTTCAACGCCAACTACTGCAAGGTGCGGTCCTGGAACGTGCGCACCGCCGACGTGCGCTGCTTCACCGCGGCCGGCCAGCCCACCGACACCGCCTGGTCGCTGCGCTACACCGACCGGCACCTGCCGAACGGCTTCGCCGACCTCGGCGGGTACGTGTGGGCGAACCAGCCGTCCGCCCCGATCGGGGTGCCCTACTCCCCCGACGCCCGGCACAGCTTCACCATGCAGGGCGGCGAGACCAACACCGTGGAGCACGAGGGCACCGGACGGTACCGGGTGCGGCTGAACCGGATCCCCGCCTTCGACCAGGGCAACCCGGTCGCTACCGCGCACGGGTCGTCGACCGCGGTCTGCTCGGTGACCGAGCTGTTCTCCAGCGGCTCCAGCTCCGCGATCGACGTGGACTGCCAGACCCCGTCGGGCACCCCGGTGGATTCGGCCTTCACGCTCAGCCACGCCACCAACAGGTAGTGACACCGGCCGAAATCCGGTTGGGCGCGCGGCCCCACCGGGCCACAGTGGAGCCATGCGGTTCGGGATTCTAGGCCCGCTGGAGCTGTGGCAGGGCGATGACCCGGTCCCGGTCGGCGGCCCGCAGCAACGCGCGCTCCTGGCGGCGCTGCTCGTCGACGCCGGCCGGGTCGTCTCCACCGACCGCCTGATCGAGTGTCTGTGGGGCGAGAGCCCGCCGCCGACCGCGCGCGCCCTGTTGCAGGGCAGCGTCGCCGAGCTGCGCCGCACGCTGCGGCGCACCGGCCGGCAGTGCCTGGCCAGCCGGCCACCCGGATATCTGCTGGAGCTGCTCCCCGGCGAGCTGGACGCCGACCGGTTCGAGGAGCTGACGGCGGCCTCCGCCCGCGCCGCGACGCCCACCGAGGCGGCCGATCTGCTCTACCGGGCGCTGGCACTGTGGCGCGGGCCCACGCTCGACGGCATCGCGGTCGACGGGCTCGCCCCCGCCGTGGCCCGGTGGGAGGAGCGCCGGCTCGAGGTGGTCGAGCAGCGCATCGACCTCGACCTGCGGCTCGGCCGCGACGGCCTGGTCGGTGAGCTGCGCGGCCGGGTCGCCGAGCACCCGCTGCGGGAGCGGCTGTGGGCGCAGCTCATGCTCGCGCTGCACCGGGCCGGCCGGCAGGCCGACGCGCTCGCCGCCTACGCGGAGCTGCGCACCGTCCTGGTGGAGCAGCTCGGTGTGGAGCCGGGCCCGGCGGTCCAGGAGCTGCACCGGACGATCCTGGCCGGCGAGGTGACGCCGGCCCCTCCGGAGCGGGCCATGCCGGCCCCGGCCCAGTTGCCGGCCGCCGTCTCCGCCTTCACCGGCCGGGCGGACCTGCTCCAACGCCTCGACGAGCTGGCCGGCGACACCGGCGCGATGGCCGTCGCGGCGGTCACCGGGACCGCCGGGGTGGGCAAGACCGCCCTCGCGGTGCACTGGGCGCACCGGGCTCGCGACCGGTTCCCCGACGGTCAGCTCTACGTCGACCTGCGCGGCTTCGCGGCCGCGCCGCCGGTCCGGCCGATCGAGGCGCTGACCGGGTTCCTGACCGCGCTCGGCGTTCCCGCCGAGCAGGTCCCGGTGGAGCAGGACTCCGCCGCCGCGCTGTTCCGCTCGACGCTGGCCGGCCGGCGGGTGCTGGTCGTGCTGGACGACGCGGCCGGCGTGGAGCAGGTCCGGCCGCTGCTGCCCGGCACGCCGGGCTGCCTGGTCCTGGTGACCAGCCGGCATCGTCTGGGTGGCTTGGTCGCCCGCGACGGCGCCCGCCGGTTCGCCCTCGACGTGCTCACCGAGGACGAGGCGGGCGTGCTGCTGCACCGGCTGGTCGGCGCGGAACGCGTCGCCGCCGAGGCGGACGCGGCGGCCCGGCTCTGCCGGCTCTGCGCCTACCTGCCGCTGGCGCTGCGGATCGCCACCGCCGAGCTGACCGGCGGCCTCGCCGACCAGGTGGCCCGGCTCACCGGGGACCGGCTGGACGCGCTGTCCGTCGAGGACGACCCGGACAGCGCGGTGCGGGCCGCGTTCGACGCCTCCTACACGGCGCTCGATCCGGCCGAGCGCCGCCTGTTCCGGTTGCTCGGCCTGGTTCCCGCGGTGCACGCCACCCCCGCGGCTGCGGCCGCCCTGGCCGGGTTGCCCCAGCCGGAGGCGACCGCCCTGCTGAACCGGCTCGCCGCCGCCCACCTGCTCGACCGGCCGGCCGCGGGTCGCTACACCTGGCACGACCTGCTGCGCACCTACGCCGCGGAGCGCGCCGGCGCCGAGGAGGAGACGGCGGCCCGCGAGGCGGCGGTGGCACGCTGGCGGGACCGCTACGTCGCCGACACGCTGGCTGCCGCCCGTACGCTCAATCCCGAGATGTTGCGGCTGCCGTCGCCGCACGTCACCGACCCGGGCGACCACCAGGCCGCGCTGGCCTGGCTGGACGCCGAGCGTCCGAATCTGATCGCAGCCGTCCGGCACGCCGCGCAGCGGGGCGCCGCGGCGGCCTGGCTGATCGCCGACGCCCTGCGCGGCTACTTCTGGCTGCGGATGTACACGCTGGACTGGCTGGACGTGGCCGCCGCCGGGCTGGCCGCGGCGACCGCCGCCGGCGATCTCGCCGGTCAGGCCGCCGCCCGGCTCAGCCTCGGCGACGTGCACGGCCGGCAGGGCCGCTACGACGAGGCGATCGCGCACTACCGGCAGGCGCTGGAGCTCAACCGCGCGTGCGGCTGGACCGACGGCGAGTCCGCGTCGCTCGGCAACCTCGGCAACGTCTACTGGTGGGCCGGGCGGCTGCCGGAGGCCGCCGACCACTACGCGCAGGCGCTGGCCCTGGCGCAGGCCACCGGCCGGGTCGCCGGGCAGGCCGTCAACCTGGGCAATCTCGGCGCCGTCTACTGGGATCTCGGCGACCTGGAGCGCTCCGCCGAGCATCACCGCCGCGCCCTGGAGCTGGACCGGGCGCTGCAGTCCCCGCTCGGCGAGGCGGTCGACCTGGGCAACCTGGGCCGGGTCCGGCTGGAGCAGGGCCGCGTCGGCGAGGCTCTGACCAATTTGGAAAGGGCTCTGGTCCTACACCGGGAGATCGGCGACCGCAGCGGCGAGGCGGAGACCCTGCGGATGCTGGCCGAGGCCCATCGCGCCACCGGCCGCGGCCGGCATGCCGCCGAGCTCGCCGAGCGCGCGGTGCGGCTGGCACACGACAGCGGCAATCTTCGGTACGAGGCGGACGCCCTGAACACCGCCGGGACGTGTGTGGCCGCGCTCGGGCGTACGGCTGACGCGGTGACCCGGCATGAGCAGGCGCTGGCGCTGGCGCAGCAGAGCGGCAGCCGGTATCCGGAGATCGTCGCCCTGACCGGGCTGGCCGCCGTCCAGGAGGCGCCGGACCGGGCGCTGTCGTTCGCCCTGCGCGCGGTCGCGCTGGCCCGCCAGTCCGGGTTCCACCTGCTGGAGGGGCATGCGCTGCGGGCTCTCGCGGCCGCCCACCGCCGGTCCGGTGACGCCGAGTCGGCAGCGGTCGCCGGCAAGGAGGCGCGGGCGGTGCTGAGCGCGGCCGGCAGCGCGGCGGCCGATGCTGATGCCGCTTGAAACCGCACGGCCGCGGGGCACATCAATGTGGCTGGATGGACCATTCCCGGCGCCCGGGAATTCGACCAGGATGGACGGTCCACGCGGCCCGCGATGCCGCCGATCCGAGGGAGGCCACCATGCGTGCCGTCAGACGACTCGCCATCGTCGTGTCCGCCGCCGCAGCCACCGTGCTGTCCTGGCAGGCCGCCGCCACCGCGGCGTCCATGGTCGAGTACGCGCTGCTCTGATCCCCGCCGGTATGCGAGCAAGCAGCCCGCTTCGGGCGACGGTCGCCGTCGCGGTGGCCTTCATGATGATGCTGGCCTGCGACTCCGCGGCGGACTCCGAGCCGCCGGCCGATGCCCCGCCGGCGATGCCGGCGAGCGGCACCGGCACGGTCACGATCGACGGCCGCGAGGTCACCGTGCACGTCCCGGAGTCGTACGATCCGGGCCGGCCCGCACCCCTGGTCGTCGGGCTGCACGGATACACCTCCTACGGGAGCGAGATGGAGTCCTACATGCGGCTCACTCCCGAGTCGGAGCGCCGCGGCTTCGTCTACGCCTATCCGGACGGGCTGACCGACAACCGGGGCAATCGGTTCTGGGACGCCACCGACGCGTGCTGCGACTTCTACGGTGCGGGACCCGACGACTCGCGCCGGCTCAGCGAGCTCATCACCACGCTGCAGGGCGCGTACCGGATCGACCCGGCCCGCGTCTATCTGATCGGCCACTCGAACGGTGGGTTCATGTCGTTCCGGATGGCCTGCGATCACGCCGACCAGGTCACCGCGATCGTCTCGCTCAACGGCGCCACCTGGAACGACCCGGCCAAGTGCCGGCCGTCCGAGCCGGTGAGCGTGCTCGCCATCCACAGCAGCGCCGACGAGACCATCGCGTTCGACGGCGGCCGCAACGGCCGCAACGCCTACCCGTCGGCGCCGGCCACGGTCGCCCAGTGGCTCGGCCACAACGGGTGCGCCGAGTCCGGCCGCGCAGCGGCCTCGCTGGACCTGGTCGTCGATCTGCCGGCCGCCGAGACCTCGGTACGCAGTTACGAGCAGGGCTGCGCCGACGGGTCGACCGTGCGGACCTGGACGATCAACGGCGGCCGCCACGTGCCCCAGCTCGGGCCGGCCTTCGCCCCGGCCGTGACCGACTTCATGCTCTCCCAGGTCAAGCCGGCCCGATAGCCGGCTCGACGATGCCGGGCTGCTCGACGTACACGACGTCGCGGTCGGCCCGCAGGGCGGTGATCTGGTCGTCGGTGAGCGGGGCGAGGAAACCCCAGCCCATCGCCAGAACGGGTGCGACGCCGTGGCGGGCGGCGACGGCGCGAGGCGTGCAGCGCTCGGTGACCGCCACCGCGTAATCGTCGCCGCCGCGCGGTTCGTGCCGGTGCAACGGGGCGGGTTCGGCGCGGGGCGTGGGAAAGACGACGTCGGCCACGGCTTGGATGTGCCGGTATTTGGCGACGATGTGGGCCGGTGGGCGCGCCAGTCGCGCGGCCAGCGCGTCCGGCTCGGCTCGCGGCTCCTCGCGGCCCCAGTACAGGACCTGCTTCGCGTGATCCGCGCGCCAGGCACGGTAGGCCTCGGAGTGCGCCTCGCGCAGCCGGACCAGGTCGTCCGGCGCCGGCTGGATCTCCACCCAACCGGACGCGAGGTCGGTGAGTTCCAGATAGCCGGAGGACCCCAGGGTCGTGAAGGAACAGCCGTGCTGGTCCAGGGTGCAGCCGTTCAGCGGTGACACGTCGATGTCCGGCGAACCGTGCGGGACGAGGTGCAGCGTGCACGGGAAGTGGACGGTCGGGTCGTCGGGGGCGAGCACCGCGTACCACGGTGGCGGCTCGTAGCGGCGATGCTGCGTGCCCGGTTCCACGAGGGTGCAGTTCAGGCCGGACGGTGGCGTGATCCGTGGCGGGACGCCGCCGGCGGCGCGCAGCAGGGCCTCGACCCGGTCGACCTTGGTCGCGACGTGCTCGGCCGGCCGGCCGACGCGCTCCGCGATCTCCTCGAACGCGAGGCCGTCACGCGCCCACTGGTGGACGACGATCGCCTCGTTCGGACGCCACATCCGGTACGCCCACGGGTGCCGCTCGCGAAGCTGCTTCAGCCCTTGCGGGGCCGGCCGGATGTCGATCCGGCCGCCGGCGACGTCGGCGATCGGGACGCTGCCGCACGATTCCGGCTCGAACGCTATCCGCCCGGTGAAGTCATAGATGCGGATCGTCACGGCGGGCACCTCGATGCTCTCGCCGCCGCGGAGCTCGAGCCGGGTCCGGTAGGGGACGTAGACAGTCGGGTCGTCCACGAGGTCGGCGTCGAGGAACTCCCACGGCCGCAGAGTCGGCATTCGTCCAGTGTGCCGTGTCGCCTTACCGACGGCACCCGCGGTGACTCGCCCCTAACCTGCTGTGAATGACCGTCGTTAGCGCGTTGCGTCCTCTGCTCGGTGAGCGCCTGCTGCCCCCGGGGGACGCCGGATTCGATGCCGCCCGCCGCCTCTGGAACGCCGCCGTGACGACCCGGCCGGCCGCGATCGCCCGGTGCGCGGACGCCGGCGAGGTGAGCGCCGCCGTGCGGGCCGCCCGGG